>NZ_SMLD01000125.1:0-26746 GCF_004352805.1 Nonomuraea mesophila | reverse complement strand
GGGCGCGGGAGTGGGTGACCGTGCGGACGGTGGGCGGGGCCGGCGCCAGGGACATCCACGCCAGCGTGGCCACCACGATGACCAGTGTCTTCGGCACAGCGTCCCTCCCGGACACATCGATCCCCTCAGATCACTGTAAGTCACCATATGTAAACAAAATGTAGCCGATGGGTTCGGGTGTCGTCCGTTCAGCCCGCGGCGGCGTCCGTGCCCGGCGGGGCGATCCCGGTCGTGCGGGCCTCCGACGGCTCACGGTCGGGGCGCAGGCCGCGCCAGGACGGGTGGCGCAGCCTGCCGTCGCCGGTGACCTCGGCGTACTGCACCTCGCCGACCATCCGCGGTTCGACCCAGCGCGCGTCGCGGGCGTCCTCGCGCGGCACCGGCTCGTCGAACGGCGGGCCGGGCCGCTCCAGCGGCGCCAGGCGGTCGCGCAGGTCGCGGAGCAC
This sequence comes from Nonomuraea mesophila, assembly GCF_004352805.1. Taxonomy (NCBI): domain Bacteria; kingdom Bacillati; phylum Actinomycetota; class Actinomycetes; order Streptosporangiales; family Streptosporangiaceae; genus Nonomuraea; species Nonomuraea mesophila. The sequence goes on along the minus strand of NZ_SMLD01000125.1, from coordinate 26,300 downwards.
GGCCTCGGTGAACCCGGTGCCGACGTGCCCGACGAACCGCAGCCGCCCGTGCTGGTCGTACGCGCCGAGCAGCAGCGAGCCGATCGTGCCGGTGCGCCGCCCGCCTCCCGGTTTCCATCCGCAGATCACGACCTCGGTGGCGCTGACGTTCTTGACCTTGGTCCATTCGGAGCTGCGCCGGCCCGGCCGGTACGGCGAGTTCATCCGTTTGCAGACGACTCCTTCGAGCCCGAGCCGGCGGGAGGAGCCGACCGCCTGCTCGGCGTGGCCGGCGAACCAGACGGGCACCTGCCACCGGTACCCGGGTGTGAGCGTGCTCTCCAGGAGGTCCCTGCGCTCGGTGTACGGTCGCGCGATGACGGATTCGTCGCCGAGGTGCAGGATGTCGAACGCCATGAACGTCACCGGCACCGACCTGGTCAGTTCGGCCACGATCCGGGGGTTGCGCTGGTGCATGCGGGGTTGCAGCGCCTCGAAGCTGGGCCGTCCCGCCTCGTCGAAGGCGACGATCTCCCCGTCGATGACGGCCGGGCGCCCGCCGGTGGCGCCTCCCATGAGCTGCAGTTCGGGGTAGGCGGGGGTGATGTCCTTGGCGTTGCGCGACATCAGGCGTACGGCGCCGTCCTCGACGTAGGCGAGCGCGCGTACGCCGTCCCACTTCATCTCCACGGCCCAGCCCGTGCCCTGGACGGCGGTCAGGGTGCCGAGCTGGGCCAGCATCGGCCTGTAGGCAGGCAGCCGGACCATGGTGCTTGCCGTACCCCGTCGATCCGGCCGGCAGTGGCCGACGGGGGTCTACAGATGGTCAAGGGGCGTCTTCTCGACGAGGTCGGCGAGGTCGACGCCGTGCTCCCCGAGCTCGGCGACGGTGGCGCAGTAGCCGCGCAGGTAGCTTCTGCCGTCGACCTTGTGGGAGACGCGCAACAGCGGGCGATCATCGAGGATGATCGCCTCGACGAGGATGCCGCCGGGGCCGTGCCACTGTCCCATGCCGGAGAGGGTAAATGAATCGGACATACGGGACAAGCGATATGAAAGAACGTGCGTGACGAGGGGCGGTGGGCTCGCGGCCTGCCTCGCGCCGGCCGCGACACGCGCACGGCGTAAAGGTCCGTAACGTTAATTTTCCGTTGTCATGAGATTTCCGGGCATGGCGCGTTAACGAGTGTCCGGCGCGGGCAGTCACTAGGCACCTTCGGCTTTCCCCGGCCGTGGCCGTGCCCCCGTGACGGCCACGGCTCCCGCCCCGGCAGGCCCGGTCCGGGGTGACGGCGGCCGCGGGCGCGGCTTCGGCGAGCGCCGCCCCCGCGGCCGTCGCCTTTCACGTACGCATGGTCCGCATGGTGGACCGATGAGGATCCGCCGCCCGGACTCCGTAAACTGTGATGGTGATTTCCCGTATCGACATGCGCGGTTCGCTTCCCGCGGACCTGCGCGACGTGCTGCCCCGCGCCGAGCTCGACGTCGAGGCCGCCCTGGAGAAGGTGCGGCCCATCTGCGAGGACGTGCGCCATCGTGGGGCGGCAGCCGTACGGGAGCTGACCGCCAGGTTCGACGGTGTCGAGATCGCCACCACCCGCGTTCCCGCCGAGGCCCTCGAGCGGGCGCTGCGCGAGCTCGACCCCACGGTCAGGGCGGCGCTGGAGGAGTCGATCAGGCGGGCCAGGCTCGTCCACCGCGACCAGCGGCGCGCCGACGTCACCACCCAGGTCGTGCCCGGCGGCACGGTGACCGAGCGCTGGGTGCCGGTCGAGCGCGTGGGCCTCTACGTCCCGGGCGGCCGGGCGGTCTATCCGTCCAGCGTGGTGATGAACGTCGTGCCCGCCCAGGAGGCCGGCGTCGGCTCGCTGGCCGTGACCAGCCCGGCGCAGAAGGAGCACGGCGGGCTGCCGCACCCCACGATCCTGGCCGCGTGCGCGCTGCTCGGCGTCGGCGAGGTGCACTCCGCGGGCGGGGCCCAGGCGGTGGCCATGTTCGCCTACGGCACCGAGGACTGCCCGGCGGCCACGATGGTCACCGGTCCCGGCAACATCTACGTGGCGGCGGCCAAACGGCTGCTCAAGGGCCGCATCGGCATCGACTCCGAGGCCGGCCCCACCGAGATCGCCATCCTCGCCGACGACACGGCCGACCCGGTCCACGTCGCCGCCGACCTGATCAGCCAGGCCGAGCACGACACGATCGCCGCCGCCGTGCTGGTCACCACCAGCGCCGAGCTGGCCGACGCGGTCGACAAGGAGCTGCCGGGCCAGGTTTCCGCGACCAGGCACTCCGAGCGCATCACCGAGGCGCTGAGCGGCAGGCAGTCGGGCATCGTGCTGGTGAGCTCCGTCGACGACGGCCTCAAGGTCGTCGACGCCTACGCCGCCGAGCACCTGGAGATCCACACCGCCGACGCCGCGGCCGTCGCCGCCCGCGTCAGGAACGCCGGGGCGATCTTCGTGGGCGCCTACGCGCCCGTCTCGCTCGGCGACTACCTCGCCGGGTCCAACCACGTGCTGCCGACGGGCGGCTGCGCCTGTCACTCCGGCGGCCTGTCGGTGCAGTCGTTCCTGCGCGGCGTCCACGTCGTCGACTACTCCCGCGAGGCGCTCGCGGGAGCGGCGGCCCACGTGTCCGCCCTGGCCGACGCCGAAGACCTGCCCGCACACGGTGCCGCGATCCGCGCCCGTTTCGACTGGCGAGTGCCCACGGAGACCGAGTGAACCTCGACGACCTGCCCATCCGCGACGACCTGAGGGGCAAGACGCCCTACGGCGCGCCCCAGATCGACGTCCCGGTCCGGCTCAACACCAACGAGAACCCCTACCCGCCCTCGCCCCGCCTGGTCGACGACCTGGCCGAGGCGGTGCGGGCCCAGGCGGGCGAGCTCAACCGCTACCCCGACCGGGACGCCACAGACCTGCGCGCCGACCTGGCCGCCTATCTCGGCCACGGCCTGGCCACCGAGCAGGTGTGGGCCGCCAACGGCTCCAACGAGGTGCTCCAGCAGATCCTGCAGGCGTTCGGCGGCCACGGCCGCACCGCCATCGGGTTCGAGCCCTCCTACTCGATGCACCCGATCATCACCAGCGGCACCAGCACCGAGTGGATCCAGGCCGCCCGCGAGGACGACTTCTCGATCGACCCGGGCAAGGCCGTGGCCGCGATCGAGGAGCACCGGCCCGACATCGTGTTCCTGGCCTCGCCCAACAACCCGACCGGCACCGCCCAGCCGCTGGCCACGATCGAGGCGGTCCTGGCCGCCGCGCCGGGCGTCGTCGTGGTCGACGAGGCCTACGCGGAGTTCGCCCGCGAGGGCACCCCGTCGGCGCTCACCCTGCTGCCCGCCCATCCGCGGCTGATCGTCACCAGGACGATGTCCAAGGCGTTCGCCATGGCCGGCACCCGGCTCGGCTACCTCGCCGCGCACCCGGCCGTGGTGCAGGCGCTGCTGCTGGTGCGCCTGCCGTACCATTTGTCGACGCTCACCCAGACGGCGGCGCGCGTGGCGCTGCGGCACCGCGACGAGCTGCTGGGCACGGTCGACGCGCTGCGGCGCGAGCGCGACGACACGGTGGCGTGGCTGCGCTCCAAGGGCCTGCGGGTGGCCGACTCCGACGCGAACTTCGTGTTGTTCGGACGGTTCCCCGACCGGCGCGCCGTGTGGGAGGGCCTGCTGGAGCGCGGGGTGCTCATCCGCGAGGTGGGCCCGCCAGAATGGCTGCGGGTGTCGATCGGCACCGGCGAGGAGATGGCGGCGTTCCGCGCCGCCCTGGAAGGAGTGCTGTGAGTCGCGTCGGCCGCGTCGAGCGCGTTACGAAGGAGACCTCGGTCCTGGTGGAGGTCGGCCTCGACGGCACCGGCCGGGTCGAGGTGTCGACCGGGGTCGGCTTCTACGACCACATGCTGGCCCAGCTGGGCAAGCACGGCCTGTTCGACCTGACGGTCAAGACCGAGGGCGATCTGCACATCGACTCGCACCACACGATCGAGGACACCGCGCTCGCGCTGGGCGCGGCGTTCCGCGAGGCGTTGGGCGACAAGTCGGGCATCAGGCGCTTCGGCACCGCGTCGTGCCCGCTGGACGAGTCGCTGGCCCAGGTCACCGTCGATCTGTCCGGCCGCCCCTACCTCGTGCACTCCGAGCCCGAGGGCATGGCGCCGATGATCGGCCCCGAATACGACACGACGATGACCCGCCACATCCTGGAGTCGTTCGTCGCCCAGGCGGCGATCTGCCTGCACGTCCACGTCCCCTACGGGCGCAACGCCCACCACATCGTGGAGTCCCAGTTCAAGGCCCTGGCCAGGGCCCTGCGCGAGGCGTCGGAGCCCGACCCTCGCGCCACGGGGGTGCCGAGCACCAAGGGCGTCCTGTGACGGACAACCTCATCGCCGGGGTGATGGTCTTCATCGGGCTGTTCCTCATCGGCGGGGTGTTCTCCCTGGCCAAGCAGGGTCTCAAGGTCGGTGCGGCGGTCTGCGCGCTCGGCGCGGCGATGGCGATCACGGCGGGGGTGCTGTGGTGGTAAGGAAGAACGTGGTGGTGCTCGACTACGGGTCGGGCAACCTGCGCTCGGCAGAACGGGCGCTGGCCCGGGCCGGCGCCGACGTGAGGGTGACGTCCGACTTCGACGCCGCGCTGTCCTGCGACGGGCTCGTCGTGCCGGGCGTCGGCGCGTTCGAGGCGTGCATGACGGGCCTCAAAGGCGTGCGCGGCGAGCAGATCATCGGCCGCCGCCTGTCCGGCGGGCGTCCGGTGCTGGGCATCTGCGTCGGCATGCAGATCCTGTTCGCCCGTGGGGTGGAGCACGGCGTCGAGACCGAGGGCTGCGGCGAGTGGCCGGGCACGGTCGGCCGGATCGACGCCCCCGTCCTGCCCCACATGGGCTGGAACACCGTCAAGGCGCCCGCGGGCAGCGTGCTGTTCGCCGGGCTCGACCCCGCCACCCGCTTCTACTTCGTGCACTCCTACGGCGTGCGCGAGTGGGAGCTGCAGGCGGGCGACGGCTTCTCCGACCCGCTCGTCACGTGGGCCGAGCACGGCGTGCCGTTCGTGGCCGCCGTGGAGAACGGCCCGCTCATGGCCACCCAGTTCCACCCGGAGAAGTCCGGCGACGCAGGCGCCACCCTGCTGCGCAACTGGCTCGGCACCCTGTGAGCGGGCGAGCCGGCAGCCGGGAGGCCCGGTGAGCAAGGAACGCGCCCGGCGCAGGGCCGAGCGCGAGGCCGAGCGGGCCCGCGCCATCCGGGCCAACGAGCTGCGGCAGGCCCGCCGCGCGCGCCGCCGGGCTCTCTGGTCGCGGATGCTGCCGCGCCCGGCGCGGTTCGCCCGCCAGGGCGGCCTGCTCGCCCGCCGCCGCCGCGCCCAGAACGCCGTGGTGGCGCTCGGGCTCCTGCTCGTGCAGGTGCTCGTCTGGCTGATCTGGGGCTCGCTCCTGCTCAGCTTCGGTGTCCTCGTCCTGTCCCTGCTGCTCACACCCGTTGTCGTGACCCTTGCCTTCGACCGGAGGATCTGATGTCGCTGCTTCTGCTGCCCGCCGTCGACGTGGCCGACGGCCAGGCCGTACGCCTGACCCAGGGCGAGGCCGGCACCGAGACCCGCCACGGCGAACCGCTCGCCGCCGCGCTCGCCTGGCAGGAGGCCGGTGCCGAGTGGATCCACCTGGTCGACCTCGACGCCGCGTTCGGCAGGGGCGGCAACCGCGAGCTGATCGCCGAGGTCATCGGCAAGCTCGACGTGAACGTCGAGTTGTCCGGCGGCATCCGCGACGACGACTCGCTGGCCGCCGCGCTGGCCACCGGCTGCCGCCGGGTCAACATCGGCACCGCCGCCCTGGAGAACCCCGGCTGGTGCCGGAAGGTCATCGCCGAGCACGGTGACCGGATCGCGGTCGGTCTCGACGTGCGCGGCGACACGCTGGCCGCCCGCGGCTGGACCAAGGACGCGGGCGACCTGTGGGAGGTGCTCGACCGGCTCGAGGCCGACGGCTGCCCCCGCTACGTCGTCACCGACGTGACCAAGGACGGCATGCTCCAGGGGCCCAACCTCGACCTCTACCGCCGCATCTGCGCCCGTACCGACCGGCCGGTAGTGGCCAGCGGCGGCGTGTCCAGCCTCGATGACCTGGTCGCACTCGCCTCGCTCGTTCCCGACGGAGTGGAGGGGGCCATCGTGGGCAGGGCCCTCTACGCTCGCGCGTTCACGCTGGAAGATGCGCTTGCCGCGGTACGCGTGTAGTTCGCCGGGAGGGGGCGGGATGAGCGTCAGCAGCATCGGCATGGAGAACACCGGGCGGAGGGTGTTCTCCGGAGGCGTCTGGGAGGAAAGGTACGGTTACGCCCGCGCGGTCGTCGCGGGTGACCGGGTGATCGTGTCCGGGTGCACGGCCACCGTCGAAGGAGAGGTGCGCCACCTCGGCGACGCCTACGAGCAGGCACTGACCGCGATCGACATCGCGCTGACGGCCGTCGCGACCGGCGGCCTGACCCGCGACGACGTCGTCATGGTCCGCTATTACGTGGTGGAGCAGCGCCACTTCGACCCCGTCGGGCGCGCCATCCACGACGTCTTCCGCGACGTGCGCCCCGCCTGCACCGGGGTGCGCGTGGCCGGGCTGGTCGACCCTAGGATGCTGGTCGAGATCGAAATCGAGGCACTGCGAGCATGACCGTAGCCGTAAGAGTCATTCCCTGTCTCGACGTGGACGCCGGACGCGTCGTCAAGGGCGTCAACTTCGAGAACCTGCGCGACGCGGGCGACCCGGTCGAACTGGCCAGGCGCTACGACGAGGAGGGGGCCGACGAGCTGACCTTCCTCGACATCACCGCGTCGTCGGGCGAGCGCGAGACCATGCTCGACGTGGTGCGCAGGACCGCCGAGCAGGTGTTCATCCCGCTCACCGTGGGCGGCGGCGTGCGCACGGTCGACGACGTCAACCGGCTGCTGCGCGCCGGCGCCGACAAGGTGTCGCTCAACACCGCGGCCATCGCCCGGCCCGAGCTGCTCACCGAGGCGTCGAGGCGGTTCGGCGCCCAGTGCGTCGTGCTGTCCGTCGACGCCCGCCGCGCGCCGGGCACCCCGAGCGGCTTCGAGGTGACCACGCACGGCGGTCGCCGCGGCACCGGCATCGACGCGGTGGAGTGGGCCGCCCGCGGCGAGGAGCTCGGCGTGGGCGAGATCCTGCTCAACTCGATGGACGGCGACGGCACGCTCGACGGCTACGACCTGGAGATGCTGCGCGCGGTCCGGGCCGTCGTGCGGGTGCCCGTGATCGCCAGCGGCGGCGCCGGCCGCCTGGAGGACTTTCCTCCGGCGGTGGCGGCGGGCGCCGACGCGGTGCTGGCGGCCAGCGTGTTCCACTTCGGCACGTTGAAGATCTCCGAGGTCAAGGAGACGCTGCGGATGGCGGGCCATCCGGTCCGCTAGCGTCCTTCAGAACACCCGGAGGTGGTGGAACAGCTCGAAGGAGGCGTCCTGGGCGGCGAACGCGGCCGCCTCGGACCGCTTGACGGCCAGGTACGCACTGCGCCGCAACGGCCCGAGCGCCTCCATGAGCACCTCGTCCCCCTCCAGCGCGTCGAGCGCCTCGTCCAGTGACGACGGCAGGCGCTGGAAGCGGCCCGGCTGCGTGTCGGGGTCGACGTCCACCGCCGCGCCCGGGTCGAGCTTGCGCCGGATGCCGTCGAGGCCCGCGTGGATGACGGCGCCCAGCGACAGGTAGGGGTTGGCGGAGGAGTCGGACGGCTTCAGCTCCAGGTTGGGCTCCCCGGTGTCCCCGAGGGGCGAGCAGACGCGGACGGCGGCCTCGCGGTTGTCGGGGCCGTAAACGGCGTACGCGCTCGACCACATCCGGGGCGCCAGCCGCCGGAAGCTGTTGACGCTGCCGCAGGTCAGCGCGGTGAGGGCGGGCAGGTGGGCGATCAGGCCGCCGATGAAGCCGTCGCGGGTCTCGTCGTCGCCGGCGAAGACGTTGCGGCCGTCGCGCCACAGCGACAGGTGCAGGTGAGCGCCGTTGCCGGCCTGGTCGGCCAGCGGTTTGGGAGCCAGCGAGGCCCACAGCTGCATGCGCATGGCCACGCCGCGCACGGTCTCGCGGTAGAGGACGTGGTTGTCGGCGGCCCGCAGCGCCGGCGCGTGGTGGATCGACAGTTCCTGCTGGCCGGGGCCGAGCTCCGGGTGGTAGTGCTCGACGCGCAGGCCCTGCGTCTCCAGGGCGCGGATGAGCTTGATCGTGTAGTCGTGGGCGGTGTCGAAGCCGGTGGCCGCGTAGCAGAGCGAGTCGTCTATGGGCACCAGCCGGTCGGGGCCGCCGGACGGGTCGGGCAGGCGGCGGCCGAGCGTGAACTCCGGCTCGAACGCGGCGACCAGCGTGTAGCCCTCGGCGGCCAGTTCGGCGATGGCGTCCTTGAGGAAGGTCCGCGGGCACGCGCCCCACGGGGAGCCGTCAGGCAGCCGCAGATCGGACAGCATCGCCGCGGCACCTGGCGCCTGCGGCAATGTGACGTAGGTCGCGGGGTCGGGAACGATGCGCACCTCGCCCACCGGACCCATGTGCTCGACGTCCTGCAGGTGGTCGAGCATGTTCATGGCCATCATGGCCACTGTGTGCCCGATGCCGGTGTTGAGCCGTTCGGCCAGCCGTGACCGGGACGCCGCTTTGCCACGGATCACGCCTCCGTGGTCGGCGTACAGGAAACGGATCAGCTCGATGCCCTCAAGCTCGGCTCGCTCGAGGACGCGCCGCGCGGTGGCGCCGAGCTGATGGATCGTGGTGCCGCTCGGGCGATCTCTCATCCTGCCTGCGTAACACGATCCGGCAGCGCTTGGAAGCACCTCACGCAGACAGAACCGTAGGTCAGGGCGTCAGAACACTGGAGAAGAACGTGGCCAACTGATTGGCTCCCTGAAGAATTCCGTCGAACACACCGTTGACCGCGGCGGCGGCTTCGGCCGGCCGGGTGAACAGGTAGAAGACCACGAACGCGACAGCCACGTAGGTGATCACCTTCTTGACCTGCATGGGGGGCCTCCTGCAGTCCATTCCCAGCCGTATATACCCGGATCTGGGCGATCACTGGCATCTTCTATGAAGATGTTCATGATCCTAACCGGGGGGCTTCTTTCCTCTGCCATGGTAAGGGCTAGAGATGTGGCGTGAGCGCCGATGGCGCCGTGATTTGCGCCATCGGCGACCGGCTACATGCCGAGCGGGGCGTCGCGCAGCCGTTCGACGTTGCCGGGCGTGCCGGTGAGCTCCACCTTGGCGTGCGACTGACGTCCGAAGCAGAACATCAGCAACTCGCCGGCCCGGCCGGTGACCTCCACCTTGGGGCCTCCGCGCGGGCCCGCCAGCAGCACCCCGCCGCCCAGCCGGTGCAGCACCACGCCCACCGGGGCCCGGCGCAGCATCAGCCGGGCGCCGGACGACAGCCGCTTCCAGAAGAGCTCCTCCAGCTCGGCCGGCAGCTCGCGCGCCTCCCACGACGGCTGCGCGCGGCGGACGTCCTCGTGGTGGACGAAGAGCTCGATCGTGTTGACCGCCTCGTCGAGGGCCTTCACGAGACCGAACACGCCGCCGGGCCGGCGTACTTTGGCGACCAGCTCCGGATAGGGGTGCCTGGCCTTGAGCGCGTTCTGCACGGAGGCGGTGTAGCCGGCGAGGGGTCTGAGCGCGATGCCGCCCATCGCGTCGGGCCTGCGCTCGCGTAGCACCAGGTGAGCGGCCAGGTCGTAGGTGCTCCAGCCCTCGCACAACGTCGGCGCGTCGGGGCCGAGCTGGTCGAGCAGGTCGCAGAGCGCGGTGCGTTCGCCACGAGCGTGAGTCACACGGGCAACCCTACCCGTGGGAATAACGGGATGATCAGGAGTGATAGTGACATACGTAGAAATGCCGTGATGAGAGGACCCAACCGAGTGGCGAGCAAGGTCACCTCGGCCGTGATGCGTCAAGGACTGCGGGTCCTTGGGGTGGCCATTCGCGCAGAGAAGGTGGTGTTCGCGCTGGCGGTGCTGGCCAGCGCGGTCTACGGCGGGATGACCGTCGCCTCCGCCTGGGCCCTCGGGTGGGCGACCCAGAACGTCGTGCTGCCCGCCTTCGGCGAGGGCCGCGCCGTCGCGGGCGCGTTGTGGACGGGAACGTTTCTGATCCTGGGCACGGCGCTGCTCAAGGCACTGGGCGTGGCGGGCCGGCGCATCCTGGCCGGCATCCTGCAGTACCGCATGCAGGCCAGGTCGCGCAGGGACGTGACCAAGCAGTACCTGCGGCTGCCGCTGTCGTGGCACCACCGGCACCCGACGGGGCAACTGCTGTCGAACGCCGGCGCCGACGCCGAGGCCGCCTGGGCGCCGCTGGCGCCGCTGCCGATGGCCGTGGGCGTGATCGTCATGCTGATCACGGCGGCGGTCGCGATGGTGTTCACGGATCTCGTGCTGGCACTCGTCGGTTTCCTGATTTTTCCGGCGATCGCCGTACTGAATCTGGTTTATCAGCGCAAGCTCAGCCCGCTCGCCACCCGCGCGCAGCAACTGCGCGCCGAGGTCAGCGAGATCGCGCACGAGAGCTTCGACGGCGCGCTCGTCGTCAAGACCCTCGGCAGGGAGGAGCTGGAGACCGAACGGTTCCAGCGCCGCGCCCACGAACTGCGCGACGCCAACATCGCGGTCGGCCGGGTGCGCGGGCTGTTCGACCCGATGCTGGAGGCGCTGCCCACGATCGGCGTGCTCGCGGTGCTGGCCGTCGGCTCGGCCCGGCTGTCCGGCGGCTCGATCGACGCCGGCGACCTCGTCGAGGTCGCCTACCTGTTCACGCTGCTGGCCTTCCCGATCAGGGCGCTCGGCTGGGTGCTGGCCGAGCTGCCGCGCAGCGTCGTCGGCTGGCGGCGGGTGCAGGACGTGCTGGACGCGAGCGGCTCCATGGAGTACGGGCAGGCCGTCCCGGCCTCGTCCACGCCCGCCCGGCTGGAGGTACGCGACGTGTCGTACTCCTACGGCGAGGCCGAGGTGCTGCACGAGGTGACCTTCGACGTGCCCGCAGGGCGCACCGTGGCGCTCGTCGGGCCCACGGGCTCGGGCAAGTCCACCCTCGTGCAGCTGCTCGTCAGGCTCGTCGACCCCGACAGGGGGCAGGTGCTGCTCGACGGCGAAGACGTGCGGGAGCTGGCCCATGGCCGCATCGCCGAGTCGGTCGCGCTGGTCCCGCAGCAGACGTTCCTGTTCGACGACACCGTGCGCGGCAACATCGCGCTCGGCCTCGAGACCGGTGACGAGGACGTGCGGGCCGCCCTGCGCCTGGCGCAGGCCGACGGTTTCGTCGGGGGGCTGGCCGACGGGCTCGACACGCGCGTCGGCGAGCGCGGCGCCTCGCTGTCCGGCGGCCAGCGCCAGCGCATCGCGCTCGCCCGCGCGGTCGTGCGCCGGCCGCGCCTGCTCATCCTCGACGACGCGACCTCCAGCGTGGACCCGCAGGTCGAGGCCAAGATCCTGTACGGGCTGCGGGACGCCGCCGAGGCCTCGACCGTCGTGGTCGTCGCCTACCGCATGGCGACCATCGCCCTCGCCGACGAGGTCGTCTACCTCGACCACGGCCGGGTCGTCGACCGCGGCCCGCACGACGAGCTGATCATGCGCTGCGCCGGCTACCGCAACCTGGTGACCGCCTACGAGCGCGAGGAGGCCGAGCGCGCCGCCATCGACGTGCCGGCCGGAGAAGAAGAGGAGGTCAGCGCATGACGGCCGAGGTCATCCGGGGCAACTCCGAGCGCTCCGCGCTGGCCACCATCCGGCAGGGGCTCTCGCTCACGCCGGAGTTCCGCAAGGGACTGGTGGTCACGCTGCTGCTGGCCGTCGTCGCCACCGTCGGCAAGATCATCGTACCGATCGCCGTCCAGCAGACGATCGACACCGGACTCAAGACCGGCACCCCGGACACCGCCTACGTCACCAGGGCGATCCTGATCTGCGCGGGCGCGGTGCTGCTCACGGCCGCCGCCGCGTACGTCATGAACGTCCGCCTCTACAGGGCGACCGAATCGTCGCTGGCCACCCTGCGCGTGCGCGGGTTCCGGCACGTGCACGACCTGTCCGTGCTCACCCAGAACACCGAGCGCCGCGGCGCCCTGGTCTCGCGCGTCACCAACGACATCGACCAGATCAGCACGTTCATGCAGTGGGGCGGGCTGATGATCATCGTGGCGTTCGGGCAGCTGTTCGTGGCCACCGTGCTGATGTTCGTCTACTCCTGGCAGCTCACGCTGCTCGTCTGGTTGTGCTTCATCCCGTTGATGATCGCGCTGCCGCGCTTCCAGAAGTTGTTGTCGCGGGCGTACACGACCGTGCGCGAGCGCACCGGCGACATGCTGGCCGCGATCAGCGAGTCCGTCGTCGGCGCCACCGTCATCAGGGCGTACGCATCGGAGCGCCGTACGGCCGAGCGCATCGACCAGGCGGTCGACGCCAACAAACGCGCCCAGACCAGGGCGCAGACCATCGTCGGCTTCGTCTTCCCGCTCACCGAGATCGTGGCCGCCCTCGCCATCGCCGGCATCGTGCTGATGGGCGTGCGGCTCGGCTTGTCGGGTGACATCACGCAGGGCGAGCTGGTGGCGTTCCTGTTCCTGATCACCCTGTTCGTCTCGCCGCTCCAGACCGCCACCGAGGTGCTGAACGAGGCCCAGAACGCCGTCGCGGGCTGGCGGCGCGTGCTCGGCGTCATCGACACCCCGCCGGACGTGGCCGACCCCGGCGACAAGGGCGTCGAGCTGCCCAGGGGCCCCATCTCGGTCGCCTTCGAGGACGTGCACTTCTCCTACCCCGGAGGCGTGCCCGTGCTGCGCGAGGTCACCCTGGAGATCCCGCCGCGCTCGCGCGTCGCCGTCGTGGGGGAGACCGGGTCGGGCAAGACCACGTTCGCCAAGCTCCTGACGCGGCTCATGGACCCGGGAGCGGGCCGCGTCACCGTGGACGGCCACGACCTGCGCCACATCCGCTTCTCCTCCCTGCGCGAACGCATCGTCATGGTCCCCCAGGACGGCTTCCTGTTCGACGGGACGCTGGAGGAGAACATCCGCTACGGCAAGCCGTCCGCCACGACCGACGAGATCCTGCTCGCGATGACCGAGCTGGGCCTGACCGACTGGCTCGAAGGGCTGCCCGCCGGCCTGGACACGGCCGTCGGCCAGCGCGGCGAGTCGCTGTCGGCGGGCGAGCGTCAGCTCGTCGCCCTGGCCCGCGCCTACCTCGCCGACCCCGACCTGCTCCTGCTGGACGAGGCCACCTCGGCGGTCGACCCGGCCACCGAGGTACGGCTGGCGCGGGCCCTGGAGGGCGTCACCCGAGGCCGCACCGCCATCTCGATCGCGCACCGCCTGTCCACGGCGGAGAACGCCGACGAGGTGCTGGTCTTCGACGGAGGCCGGCTGGTGCAGCGCGGTCACCACTCGGAACTGGTGGGCCGGCCGGGCGTGTACGCCGACCTGCACGCCTCGTGGATCTCGGCCGCCCACTCGTGACCGGGACGGGGGCCACGAGCGCCCGATCACCGTCGGAAGGGAAAGACGAACGTCACGGTCGTGCCGCGCGGCCCCGACACGATCAGGACGTGCTCGCACACCATGCGCGTCAGCCACAGCCCCCGCCCTCCGAAGTCCAGCCCTCTGGGCGGCCGCGTGTCGCCCAGCCATCCGGGCGGCAGCCCCGGGCCGTCGTCGGAGACCTCGCACCACAGGCACCCGTCCCGCGACCACACCCGTAACCGCCCGTGGCCTCCGCCGTGCAGCACCGCGTTGGTGGTGACCTCGTTGACCGCCAGCACGAAGTCCTCGAGGCGCCGGCCCGCCAGCCCCGCGCGGGCGGCGTGCTCCGTCACGGTCCTGCGCAGCCCCGTGATATGCCCCCGCGCGAAGCTGACACGGAGCATCCGGCTATCCATCGCGCACCCGCCGGACCGCGGCGAACCCGGCCGGCTCGTGCCGCCCGTGCTCGGGCGCCGCCCGGAGAGCGGAGCTGACGACGTACACCACGGCGGTCCTCCCACAGGACGCTCGGGAACCCGAAAGTACTCCGCTCGGCGCCGTCACGTACCGCATTCTCGGTAAAACCCACCGTGACGCGGCGCGGACAGGTGTACCTTTTCGGCGGGGCCGCCCACGGGAGGGGTCATGAGGAGCATGGGCGCGGATGTGCTGGAGATGACGCGACGCCGACACGGAGACCTCGTGGTGGTGAGCCTGACGGGGGAGGTCGACGTCGACAACGTCTCCCAGGTCAGGAAATGCCTCGACGAGGCGGTGGCCGACCACGGTCCGCGGCTGGTCGTCGACATGACCGGGCTGAGCTTCATCGACACGACGGGGCTCGGCGTGCTGGTCCGCGTGCTGGCCGCCCTGCGCGACAGGGACGGCACGATGGCTCTGGTGGCGCCTCCAGGGCAGGTGCTGCGGCGGCTGCGCAGGACGAACCTGGCGCCGCTGTTCTCCATCTACGACACCCTTCCCCAAGCCCTGACCTGAGGCTCGCGCCGGTGGCGGGGGCGGCGGCGCCGGCTGGTTGAATGGGTGCATGTCCCTTGACGCCACGATCGCCGCGCGGTTGAAGCGCAACCCCGACGGCCTGGTCCCCGCGATCGCCCAGCAGTACGACACCGGCGAGGTGCTCATGCTGGCCTGGATGAACGACGAGGCGCTGCATCGGACGCTCACCACCGGCAGGGCCACCTACTGGTCGCGCAGCCGCGCGCAGCTCTGGGTCAAGGGCGCGACCTCCGGCCACGCCCAGCTCGTCAAGTCCGTGGCGCTCGACTGCGACGGCGACACCATCCTGGTCAAGGTCGACCAGGTCGACGGGGCCTGCCACACGGGCGATCGCACCTGCTTCGACGCCGGCCCGCTAGAGCTCGCGCCGAGCTAGGAGAGCGGATGGAGCCCGAGGTGCGCACGTCCAGGCGCGGCGAGCTGTGGGGCTGGGTGGTCATGACGGCCCTCGGCTGCCTCCTCGTGCTGTGGGCCGCCGGTCAGGCATGGGTGACGGTCGTGGGCGGCGGCGCCGCGACGCAGGCGCCGAGCGGCGGCGAGCTGAGCCCCGTGCTCAGTCCCGTGGCGCTGGCCGGGCTGGCCGGAGTGGTCGCGGTGCTGGCCACGAAGGGCGCAGGACGCCGGGCCGTCGGGGTGCTGCTCGCCCTGTGCGGGGCCGGCGCCGCGGTGGCGACGTGGGCGGCGCTGTCGGCCGGCACCGTGAGCGAACGCCTGCGCGAGCTGAACGTGTTGTCCGGCGCCACCGGCCTGTCCTGGGAGGTCGCGCCGCTGTGGCCCGCCGTGACGGCCGTCGGAGCGGTCCTGCTGATGGCCGGGGGCGTGCTGGCGGTCCTGCGCGGCGGCCGGTGGGCGGGCATGTCGGCCCGCTACGACCGGGCGGCGGCCGAGCCCTCGGCAAGGGTGAGCGACGACCGGTCGCTCTGGGACGCGCTCGACCGCGGGGACGACCCCACCGATCACCCAACCGGCCGGCGCTGAGCCGGTCGGCGGTTACGAAACCTCCACTGTTGTGGACCTGCGGGCGCCGGGCAAACGTTTCCTCAATAAGCTGCCGTTGCAACTCGCCACGGACATCGAGGGAGCCGGCTCATGAGCTACGGGGATCAGGGCGGTAGCGGCGGATACGGCGCGCAGCCTCCAGGGGGCGGTTACGGCCAGCAGCCCCCCGGCGGTGGCGGCGGTTACGGTCAGCAGCCCCCGAGCGGCGGTGGCTACGGGCAGCAGCCGCCCACCGGCGACCAGTCATACGCCTAGGGTCAACAGCCGCCGAGCTACGGCGGCGGTTACGGTCAGCAGCCCCCGAGCTACGGCGGTTATCCGCAGCAGGGCTACGGCTACCACCAGCCCAGGTCCACCAACGGGATGGCGGTGGCCTCGCTCGTCCTCGGCATCATCGGCCTGGTCTTCTGCGGCCTGACCAGCATCCCCGGCGTCATCCTCGGGCATGTCGCGCTCAACCGGATCAAGCGCACCGGCGAGGAGGGCTCGGGCATGGCCATCGGCGGCCTCGTCACGTCCTACATCACGGTCGCGATCTGGCTCCTGTGCTGGCTCATATTCGGCGGTATGCTCCTTTCCTTCATCGGGATCGCGAGTACCGCCGGCAGCACGGTGGATTACCAGTAGGCGGCACGCGGCTCCTGTAGCCGGACCGTGACGGCGTGCTTGCGGTCCGATTACGAATTGTCCGCAAAAATCGACGTTGATCCACGTAGGACATGGTTTCTCGCTAGGCTGCCGCGCGAACTGGATCCGAAGATGACGACATGAGGGGTCTTTAGCATGAGTTACGGAAACCAGGGCGACGGCGGCTACGGCGCCCAGCCGCCCGGAGGCGGTTACGGCCAGCAGCCCCCCAGCGGTGGCGGTTATGGCCAGCAGCCCCCGAGCGGTGGTGGTTACGGTCAGCAGCCCCCGAGCGGCGGCGGCTATGGCCAGC
Source organism: Nonomuraea mesophila (assembly GCF_004352805.1). Classification (NCBI taxonomy): domain Bacteria; kingdom Bacillati; phylum Actinomycetota; class Actinomycetes; order Streptosporangiales; family Streptosporangiaceae; genus Nonomuraea; species Nonomuraea mesophila. The sequence continues at coordinate 9,850 of NZ_SMLD01000125.1, read as the reverse complement.
AGCCGCCCAGTGGCGGTGGTTACGGTGGCTACGGCCAGCAGCCCCCGAGCGGCGGCGGTTACGGTCAGCAGCCGCCGAGTGGCGGTGGTTACGGTGGCTACGGCCAGCAGCCGCCCGGTGGCGGCGGCTACGGCGACGGCGGTTACGGCCAGCCGCCCGGCGGCGGTTACGGCGGCGGCGGCAACCCGCCCGACAACCAGCTCGTCCCGGCCATCCTCACGACCCTGTTCTGCTGCCTGCCGCTCGGCATCGTGGCGCTCGTCAAGTCGTCGCAGGTGAACTCGAAGTGGCAGGTCGGCGACTATCAGGGTGCGATGCAGGCCGCCGACGAGGCCAAGACCTGGTGGAAGCGGAGCCTGATCTTCGGCGCCATCGGCATCGTCCTCGGCATCATCGCGTACATCGTGTTCTTCTTCATCCTGGCCGCGAGCGTGTCCACGTACTCGTACTCGACGTACTGAGCCGGCGCGACGGCGGTCAGCGGACGCTGGAAGGCGGATACTGAAGGCATGGGCATCGCAACAACCGGGCGGCGGGGCACGGATCGCGTCAGGCGCCTGCTCGCGCCGCTCGGTGTTGCCGCGGGCGTGGGCGCCGCGTTCGCGGTCGTCGGCGTGGTCGACCCCAACGAGCCCGGCCACTATCCGACCTGCCCGTTCCTGTGGCTCACCGGCCTCTACTGCCCTGGCTGCGGCACGATGCGCACCATGCACGCCCTCGCGCATCTCGATCCGGTCGCCGCGCTGGGGCTCAACCCGCTCGCCGTGGCCATGACCCCGTTCCTGCTGTTCTGGTGGGGGCGATGGGTGGTGCGCGCCTGGCAGGGCCGGCCCAGGCGGACGACGCTGGCGCATCCGGCGTGGCTGTGGGCTTTCATCGCGGTCGTCATGGTCTACTGGGTGGTCCGTAATCTGCCTGTCGGCGCGTTCCTCGCCCCCTAGGCAGGGCCGGTGGTGAGGTGACCCCGTGGGGGCCGATACCATCGCAGGACAAGGCGGAGAGCGTACGCGAGGCGAACTCCCCGCCACCCCCACTGTCGACCGGAGGGACTCCAAGCGCGTGAGTGAGCGGAAGGAAGGGCCGAGCGTCCTCGACGGCATCCTTGACGGGGTGCGCGCCGACCTCGCCGCACGCCAGCAGACCGTGTCCATGGACGAGCTCAAGCAGCGAGCCGAGCGGGCTCAGCCGCCCAGGGACGCGATGGCCGCGCTCGGAGGCGACAGGATCTCGGTGATCGCCGAGGTCAAGCGGTCCAGCCCGTCCAAGGGCGCGCTCGCCGCGATCGCCGATCCCGCGGCGCTGGCCTGCGACTACGAAGCGGGCGGGGCCCACGTCATCAGTGTGCTGACCGAGCGCCGCAAGTTCGGGGGCAGCCTCGAAGACCTGGCCGCGGTCCGTTCCCGGGTCGACATCCCGGTCCTGCGCAAGGACTTCATCCTCACCTCCTACCAGCTCTGGGAGGCCAGGGCCCACGGCGCCGACCTGGCGCTGCTGATGGCCGTCTGCCTGGAGCAGGAGGCGCTGGTGTCGCTGATCGAGCGGGCTGAGTCGATCGGGCTCACCCCGCTGGTCGAGGTGCACACCGAGGAGGAGCTCGAACGAGCGGTCGCCGCGGGAGCCCGGGTCATCGGGGTCAACGCCCGCAATCTGAAGACACTCGAGGTCGATCGCGACGTCTTCGCGAAGCTGGCGCCGAAGATCCCCGATAATGTGATCAAAATCGCCGAGTCGGGGGTGCGCGGCCCGCACGACCTGCTGGCCTACGCCAGAGGCGGCGCCGACGCCGTCCTGGTGGGGGAGAGCCTGGTCACCGGCAAGGATCCGCGCAAGGCCGTGGAGGCGCTGGTGACGGCCGGCGCCCATCCGTCGACGCGCCCCGACCACTCAGCAGAGGGATAGCAGTGGCACACGAAGGCTCCATCCTGACCGCCGCCGACCTGGCGGGCAACGGCGCGCGCGGCGACGACCCCGACGTGCACGGCAAGTTCGGCATCTTCGGCGGCAGATATGTGCCGGAGGCGCTCATCCCGGCGCTCGACGAGGTGGCCGCGGTCTATGAGAAGGCCAAGAACGACGCGCAGTTCCTGAGCGAGTTCGACCACCTGCTGCGCACCTACGCGGGCCGTCCCACCACGCTGACCGAGGTGCCGCGCTTCAGCGAGCAGGCCGGTGGTGCCAGGATCGTGCTCAAGCGGGAGGACCTCACCCACACCGGCGCCCACAAGATCAACAACGTGCTCGGCCAGGCACTGCTGACCAAGCGCCTGGGCAAGAAGCGGGTGATCGCCGAAACCGGCGCCGGCCAGCACGGCGTCGCCACCGCGACCGCCGCGGCCCTGCTCGGCCTGGAGTGCGTCATCTACATGGGCGCGGTCGACTGTGAGCGCCAGGCACTCAACGTCGCCAGGATGAAGCTGCTCGGCGCGACCGTGGTGCCGGTCACCAACGGCTCGCAGACGCTGAAGGACGCCATCAACGAGGCGTTCCGCGACTGGGTGACCAACGTCGACACCACCCACTACCTCTTCGGCACGGTCGCGGGCCCGCACCCGTTCCCCGAGATCGTGCGCGACTTCGCCCGCATCATCGGTGTCGAGGCCCGCCGTCAGATGCTCGAGCTGACCGGCCGGCTGCCCGACGCGGTGTGCGCCGCGGTGGGCGGCGGCAGCAACGCGATCGGCGCCTTCCACGCGTTCATCGGCGACGAGGGCGTGCAGTTGCACGGCTACGAAGCCGCCGGGCGCGGCCTGGAGAGCGGCGAGCACGCGCTCACCCTCACCTCCGGCTCGGTCGGCGTGCTGCACGGCTCGCGCACCTACGTCCTGCAGGACGACGAGGGCCAGACCATCGAGTCCCACTCGATCTCCGCCGGGCTCGACTACCCGGGCGTCGGCCCCGAGCACGCCTGGCTGAAGGACTCCGGCCGCGCCGTCTACCACGGCGTCACCGACGACGAGGCGATGGCCGCCTTCTCGCTGCTGGCCAGGACCGAGGGCATCATTCCCGCCATCGAGTCCTCCCACGCCCTGGCGGGTGCGCTGGAGCTCGGCCGCGAGCTCGGCCCCGAGGCGACCATCCTGGTCAACCTGTCCGGCCGAGGTGACAAGGACATGGGCACGGCGATGAAATACTTCGACCTCTGAGGCCTCATGAGGCCCCCAGATCTCCGAGCCGTCGGAAGACGTCGGGCCCCGGGGGGCATCCGAGGCCTTCAGGACCACTGAGACGCCGGGGCCATGCGGATCCGCCGACGGCCTGCGCTCGAGCTACGAGAGGCCGGCCGCTCATTGCGCGGTCTTCCGCGACACCCCGGGCCTTCAGCGGCGCGGAGGATTCTGGGCGGGCGCGCGGCAGGGCATCATGGTGAGACTCGACTTTCGAAACGGACAGACATGACGACTCTTCAGACGGTTTTCGCCAAGGCGAAGGCGGACAACCGGGCCGCGCTCGTCGGCTACCTGCCCGCGGGGTTCCCGTCCAAGGACGGCGCCGTCGCCGCCGCCACGACCCTGGTCGAGGCCGGCTGCGACGTCATCGAGATCGGCCTGCCCTACTCCGACCCGCTCATGGACGGCCCCACCATCCAGGACGCCGTGCACCGGTCGCTGGTCAACGGCACGCGCATCGCCGACGTGATGCGTACGGTCGAGGGGGTCGCCGCCACCGGGGCCGCCACACTCGTCATGACCTACTGGAACCCCATCGACAAATACGGTGCGGAGCGCTTCGCCCGTGACCTGGCCGACGCGGGCGGCGCGGGCACGATCACGCCCGACCTGACGCCCGAGGAGTCGGAGCCGTGGCGGGCGGCCTCGGCGGGCGCCGGCATCGACACCGTGTTCCTGGTGGCGCCCAGCTCGACCGACCAGCGCATCAAGGCCGTCGTCGACTGCTGCACGGGCTTCGTCTACGCGGCCTCGCTGATGGGCGTCACGGGTGCCAGGGAGAGCGTCAACGCCGCCGCCGAGGGCCTGGTGCAGCGCACCCGCGCCCACACGGACCTGCCGGTGTGCGTGGGTCTCGGGGTCGGCACCGGAGCCCAGGCGGCCGAGGTGGCGGCCTACGCCGACGGCGTCATCGTGGGGTCGGCGTTCATCCGCCGCATGCTCGACGCCCCCGACGAGGCCGCGGGCCGTGACTCGATCGCCGTCCTCGCAAGAGACATGTCCAAAAGCGTGCGCCGCTGACGTCCGCGCCTCACGCGGGGCGCAGGTCGGCGTAGAGCCTGGAACGAGGGTTGTAGACGCCGCTGGGCACGAGATACAGGTTGAGCGCCACCTGCATCAGCACCAGCCACACGGCATACTGCACGGCGCTGAGGCCGGGGACGACGTCGATCGGCAGAACGTGGGCCATGACGACCCGCACGGCGGCGTCGACGATCAGGCCGACACCGTAGATGACGGTCGCCACCCGCCACACCCTGCGGAAGCGGGGCAGCCGATGCCACAACATGTCCCACGACTCGCGGGGCCCGAGCCGCCCTTCGGCCATGAGCCTGGTGAACACGAAGGCCAGCGGCCTGTCGCCGCGCACGGTCACCAGGAACCACAGGCCGCCGGCGGCCATGAACCAGCCGTCCTTGGCCAGCAGCAGCCTCGGGTCGTGGACCAGCAGGGCGACCGCGGCGCCGGTGAGCATCATGGTCGTCATGAACACGCCGACCCTGTCGGGCCTGCGGCGGCGTACGAGGTCGGAGACGACACCGAGGCCGGGGACGAACGAGCAGATGAGCAACGCGGCGTAGGCGCCGACGCCGGCGGCGCGCAGGAGGTAGTAGAGGCCGATGGGTACGCCCACGTCCACCGCGAGGGTGAGCAGCCCCCTGTTCCCGGCGCTCATGGGCGCGTGGCCCTGGCGAACATCCCGGCCAGCTCGTCGGCATATTCGGTCAGGTCGGCGTCCGGCTCCGCCTCCAGCAGGAAGGGCAGCCCGTCGAGCGCCCGCTGGATCGCCATCGCCATCACGCGGGTGTTGAACGTGGCGAACTCGCCGCTGACCTGGCCCATGACGAGGATGCGTTCGACGTGACCCAGCACCGACAGGTCCGTGGCCGCGTCCTGCGCGGTAGAGCCGCCCTCGGGCCTGAAGTTGAGGAAGATCTCCGTGGCGGCGCGCATCTCGGCGCGGTGGCCCGCGATGTACTCCACCAGCGAGCGGATGTAGGCGTCGAGCGCGGCGCCCGGCGTGGTCGCGGCGCTCACCCTGGCGGTCACGAACGCCGCCAGGTCGCTGTAGATCGTGCCGATCGCCTTGCTGATCAGCTCGTCCTTGCTGTCGAAGTGGTAGGAGATCAGCCGCGTGCTGCTGAGCCCGGCCCGCTCGGCGATCTTGGAGTAGGACGCCTGGCGGTAGCCGCTCTCGGCGATCGTCGCGATGGCCGCGGCGACGATCTGCGCCCGCCGCGCGGTGCTCGTCACCGAATCCTCCCGCCTTACCTGCATGAGTAATTCTTAATTCACCCAAGTAAATAGCGCAACTCGGAGAGCCTGGAAGGGGAAGCGGCTTAGCCGACGCTTATCGTGAACGTGATCGGATGGGAACCCGGTACTGTGCCCATCTCGGCACAGAGAAAGAGGAGATGACCCGTGGCCGCGTCACAACCGTCACATCGAGCTACGTCGGCGATACCCTGGGTGACGGTCGTCGCCCGGCTGGTCCTGGGCGGGGTGCTGATCGTGGCGGGCGCGCTCAAGATCGGCAACCCGACGGACTCCGTGGTGGCGGTCAAGGCTTACCAGTTGCTGCCCGAGTCGGTCGCCGTCCCGGTGGGCTACGCCCTGCCGATGCTGGAGATCGTGGTCGGCGTGCTGCTGGTCGTCGGTCTGCTGACCAGGGTGGCCGCGGTGGTCGCGGGGCTGCTCATGTTCGCGTTCGTCTTCGGCATCGCCTGGGCCTGGGCGAACGGCCTGCGGATCGACTGCGGTTGCTTCGGCGGCGGCGGCCAGCTGGGACAGGGGCAGGAGCCCACCTACCTGCTCGACATCCTGCGTGACTTCGGCCTCGTGCTACTCGGCGCCTGGATCACGCGGTTCCCGCCGGGTCGCCTGGCTCTCGACGGAGCACTCGGCCTGGGAGGCGATACTCGTGATGTGGAGGACGAAGGATGAGCAAGGGGCAGCGGACGAAGGCCATGTCGAAGTCAGCGCGTGACAAGATCAAGGAACAGCAGGCCGCCGCTCGCGCGCAGGAGCGGCGCAGGAAGATCGTGACCTACGTCGCCGCCGGGGCGGTCGCGGTGGCCGCGGTCGGAGCGGGCTGGTGGTACGCGGCCAGCAACTCGCGTTCGGAGGAGGCCTCCGGCGCGCTCGCCCCCATCACGGTGCAGCCCGACGGCGCCGCCGTGATGGCCAAGCAGGGCGTCACGGGGCCTGTGGTCGACATCTATGAGGACTTCCAGTGCCCCGCCTGCAAGGAGCTCGAGCGGGTCAGCGGCCAGACGTTCAAGAACCTCGCCGCCGAGGGCCTGGCCAAGGTGGTCTACCACCCCATCACGATCTTCTCCCAGGAGCCGACGAAGTCCAACTCCGTACGCGCGGGCAGCGCCTCCCGGTGCGTGGCCGACGGCAAGCAGTGGATGGCCTTCCACGACCTGCTCTTCGAGAACCAGCCGCCCGAGACCGAGCCGGGTTTCCAGCCCGACCAGCTCGTTCAGTGGGGCAAGGACGCCGAGATCACGTCGCCGGAGTTCGAGCAGTGCGTCACCTCGGGCAAGCACGCCCAGACGCAGCTGTCGTACAGCAAGAAGGTCAGTGACGAACAGAAGCTCGACCATACGCCGACCGTGAAACTGAACGGCATAGAAATAGACAACGGGGTACTCTTCAGCCCACGAGAGTTGCGCGAAGAGATTACGAAGGCGGCCAAGTAGCCGCACTTCCGCTACCCTCACCTGACATGCCCCTAGCCTCGATTCCCAGCCCCTCCCAAGGGGTCTGGTATCTCGGAATCATCCCGATCCGGGCTTATGCGCTCTGCATTGTGCTCGGCGTCATCGTCGCTGTCTGGCTGAGCGAGCGGCGCTGGCGCGCTCGTGGTGGCGAGAAGGGGACGATCATCGATCTCGCGGTCCCCGCGGTCATCTTCGGCCTGATCGGCGGACGCCTCTACCACGTCATCACCGACTGGCAGACCTATTTCGGCAGCCGCGCGATCAAGGAGCCCATCCAGGCGCTGTTCATCTGGGAGGGCGGTCTCGGCATCTGGGGCGCCGTCGCGCTCGGCGGCGTCGGCGTCTGGCAGTTCGTGCGCAAGCGCGGCATCTCCCTGGGCGCCGTCGCCGACACGGTCGCCCCCGGCATCGCCTTCGCCCAGGGCATCGGCCGCTGGGGCAACTGGTTCAACCAGGAGCTGTACGGCGGGCCGACCACGCTGCCGTGGGGGCTGGAGATCGACGTCGCCCACGGGGGAGAGCCCGGCGTCCTCTACCACCCGACGTTCCTGTACGAGTCGGTGTGGGACATCGCGCTCGGCTTCCTGCTGCTGTTCGCGGGGGCGCGGTTCAGGCTGCACCACGGGCGGCTGTTCGCCCTCTACGTCGCCGGCTACACGCTCGGCAGGTTCTGGATCGAGGGCCTGCGCATCGACCCGGTCGGCGGGGTCGATCACGCCGTGACCTTCCTGGGGCTGCGGATCAACCAGTGGACGTCGATCCTGCTGTTCGTGGGCGCGCTGGTCTACCTCTGGGTGAAACGGAACAAGGACGACGAAGAGGTCATTGTGCCCTTGTCCGAGCTCCCGGATCCGGCGCACGTGTCCGGCCAGGCCGACCCCGGCTCGCCCGACGCGCCCGGCCCGGCGGCCTCCGGCGACGCCGCCGGGGCGTCCGGCGAAGGGCCGGGCGGTCCACCTCCTGAGGCGGGGGCGACGACATCCTCAGCGGGGGATGAGACGGCCGGGGCTGACCCGGACGCGAGCGACGGGGTGACCGTAGGCCAGGCGGCAACCGCGAACGACACGACCGCGAACGACGCAACGGCGAACGATGCGGACGCCAACGACGCGGTCGACGGTGGCGGGGCCGAGGGTGGCGCGGTCGCCAACGACGCGGCCGGCGGTGGCGAGGCCGATCGCGGGCGGCAGGGCGACGACCCGGCGCCCGGCGAGCCGGAGGAGGCCCCTGACGGTGAAGCCGTGACGAGGGGGAAGAACTCGCGATGAGCGGTCGCGCGGAGGCTCGCCACCAGCACCGCGACGTCACCGGAGGCTGGTTGCGGCCCTCGGTGTTCGGCGCGATGGACGGTCTGGTGTCGAACTTCGCGCTGATCGCGGGTGTCGCGGGTGGCACCGCCGACACCAGGGTCATCTCCCTTGCCGGGGTCGCGGGTCTGGCCGCGGGCGCGCTGTCCATGGCGGGCGGCGAATACGTCTCGGTGGCGAGCCAGCGTGAGCTGGCCCAGGCCGAGATCGCCGTCGAACGCCGCGAGCTCGCCCGCCACCCCGACGACGAACAAGCCGAGCTGGCGCAGACGTTCGTCGACCGGGGCGTGTCCCCGGAGCTCGCGGCCGAGGTGTCCCGGCAGATCTCCCGCAACCCCGACCAGGCGCTGGAGGTGCACACCCGTAACGAACTCGGCGTGGCCCCCGGTGAGCTGCCGTCGCCGACCCTGGCCGCAGTGTCGTCATTCCTGTCGTTCGGCGTGGGTGCGGTGCTGCCGCTGCTGCCGTACCTCCTCGGGGTTTCGAGCCTGACGGTGTCGGCGGTGCTCTCCTGCGCGGCCCTGTTCGCCGCGGGCGCGCTGGTCTCCACGGTGACCGCCCGCACCTGGTGGTATTCCGGCCTGAGGCAGCTCGTGGTGGGAGGGGTGGCCGCCGCGGTCACGTTCGCGCTGGGCAGCCTGATCGGAGCGGCGGCGCTGTGATGGCCAGGAGAAGAGCCACCCCCGGCTCCGGCAACCCCTCGAAGCGCTCCCGGCCCGCGGCCGACCCCCAGGGTGCCGGTGGGCGTAGCGGGGAATGGCCGGTCGCGGACGGCCGGCCTGCTCGGGACGCCCTGGACGGCGGTGGTCGTGCGGCTGGCGGGCGTAGTGGTGAGTGGCCTGCCGCGGACGGCCTTGGTGGCCGGTCTGCGTCGGGCGGTTCTGGCGGTGGTCGTGCGGCTGGTGGGCGTAGTGGTGGCTGGCCTGCCGTGGATGGCTCGGGCGAGGGGTGGTCCGCCTCGGGCGCACCTGGCGGTGGAGGACATGCTGCAGGTGGGCGCAGCGGGGAGTGGCCCGCGAGCGCTCATGGCGGCGGGTCGCTGCCCGGAGCCGGGGGCCTTCCCGCGGAGGGTACGGACTGGTCGCAGGGTTCCCGTGGCCGGAGGGGGCGGGCACGTGGCCGCAGGCAGCAGGACGCACCCGACCCAGACGTGACGAACTCCCGTGGCCGGTCAGCGGACGGTGATGACCGGCCTTCGGGTCAAGCCGGCGGCGGTTGGCCCGCTGCGGCGAGCGGGGAGGGCGACGGCGGCCGGCCGCCCCGCACGCGCGGAGGACGCAGATCGTCCCGCCGGGCTGCCGCCGACCCACCCGCCGGCGATCCGGGCGCCGGGCCGTTCGGAGCCGGTCCCCATACCGGGCCGTTCGCCGCGGGGGACGCGGCGGGGGGCTTCCATGACAGCGCCGGGCAGCCCGGGCCGGGAGGCGGTGGCTGGTTCCGCGACGACGGTCCCGCCCACAGCCCCGGCCGACCCGGCAGCGAGGGGGACGTCGGCCGGCCACAGGGTCGGCGAAGCGCCGGCCGGTCCGGTGGTGGCGAGGGCGGTGGCCGGTCCCGGCGGCGGGGTGCTGCGCGGTCTGGTGATGAGAATGCCGGTTGGTCGGAGGACCCGCGGCGTGGCGGCTGGGCCGGTGGTGGTGAGGATGGTGGC
>NZ_SMLD01000124.1:0-27001 GCF_004352805.1 Nonomuraea mesophila | reverse complement strand
GAGGTGGCCGGGAGGGTGAGGCGGTGGGAGGTTCTGGCGTGGGCTCCTCGGCGGGAGATGTAGTCCAGCGTGCGGAATCGCACGGACAGCTCGTCGCGGGTCAGTCGTGCCATCACGTAGCCGCGACGCTGGTCGATGTAGGAAATATGGGGGTTTTCCTGGAGGGCGTCCGCGATCCACGTACGGTCCCGGTACCCGTCCCCGTCGCTCGCGATCGACGACGCCACCAGTTCCCTGGCCACCACCGGCGAGTCCGGGTCGTCGAAGTCCGTCCTGAGCTCGGCCAGGTGGTGCATGTGCGCGTCCCCCGTCAGCACCACCGGGTTGGAGGTGCGGGCCAGCGACCTCAGCAGCCGCGTGCGCTCGGCCGCGTAGCCGTCCCACGAGTCCAGGTTCACCTCGCGGCCCGGGCCGGTCTTGTGGTCGCGCTGCGCCACCATGATCTGCTGCCCGAGCAGGTTCCACCGGGTGGTGGAGCCGCGCAGCCCGCTCTCCAGCCAGCGCCACTGGCCGGGCCCGAGCAGCGTACGGTCGCCGGCCAGCCGTTCGTCGCACCCCGCCCGCACTCCGTCGTCGCACGCCTGGTCGTCGCGGAACTGCCGGGTGTCCAGCAGGTGGAAACGGGCCAGCGTGCCCCACGAGAGCCGCCGGTTCACCCGCAGCACCGCTCCCTGGAGGCTGGCGCGGCGCAGCGGCATGTTCTCGTAGTACGCCCTGAACGCCGCCCGCCGGCGCCCGGCGAAGTCCCGCGCTCCCGTGCTGGAGACCTGGCCGGCCCAGTTGTTCTCCACCTCGTGGTCGTCGAACGCCACCAGCCACGGCGCCGCCGCGTGCGCGGCCTGCAGGTCGCGGTCGCTCTTGTACTGCGCGTGCCGCAGGCGGTAGTCGGCGAGCGTGCGGCACTTGCCTGGCGTGTGGGCGCGGACGCGGCCGGTCAGCGCGGTGTAGCCGCTGGGGCCGTACTCGTACATGTAGTCGCCGAGGAAGACGACGAGGTCGGGCTCCTCCTGCGCCAGGCGGCGGTAGGCGGTGTAGTAGCCGTGCTCGTAGTGGGCGCACGCGGCCACCGCGAACGTGAGCGGCGTCTCCCCCTCGGGGGTGGTCCTGGTGCGGCCGGCCGGTGAGAGCCGGCCCTCGCTCCTGAACCGGTAGAAGTAGTCGCGCCCCGGCTGCAGCCCTTTCAGCTCGACGTGGACGCTGTGCGCGCTGCGCGCCCTCGCCGTGGCGGTGCCGGATCTGACGATCGTGGCGAACCGTTCGTCGGTGGCGACCTGCCAGGCGACGTCCACGTCGCGGGAGGGCATGCCGCCGTGCCCGTCGCCGTGGAGCGGGGCGACGGCCAGCCTGGTCCACAGGACGAAGCCGTCGGCCGTCGGGTCGCCGGAGGCGACGCCCAGCGTGAACGGGTCGGATCTGAGGGTTCTGGCCGGGGAGGCGAGGGCCGGCCGGCTGACGGGCTGCGGGAGGAGGAGGCCGGCTGTCGCCGCTGTCAGGAAGGCTCTGCGGTCCACGCTCCCAGGTATGTCCCGCCGTGCTGGCCCGGCCGTGACCAGGGAGTCAAGGCCGGATGAACAGCGTCGGTCAGGCGATCTGCCGCAGCGTCGTCCCGAGCGCGGCGGCGCCGGTGAAGTGCACGCCGGTCATGCCCGCCCGCTCGGCGCCCCGGACGTTCTCCGGCCGGTCGTCGACGAAGACGATGTCGGACGGGTCGGCGCCGAGCGCGCGGGCCACTTCGTCGTAGATCTCCCTGTCGGGTTTGACCAGGCCCATCCTGCCGCTGTAGAAGCGCCGCCCGATCGCGGCGATCCACGGCAGTTCGTCCAGGCCGTCGCTGACGCACACGGGGGCGTTGGACAGCAGCGCCACGTCGCGTCCGGCCTCGATCAGCTCACCGAGGAGGGCGACCGTGCCCGCGTCGGGGTGGGCCCAGCTCGCGATGTCCATGGCGACCAGCCGGGCGACCTCGGAGTGGGTGACGGGCCTGCCGAGCACCGCCGACCAGTAGGTGAACGGCGTCAGGCTCCCCCGGTCGAACGCGAGACGGTGCTCCCAGTAGCCGCTCCCGAACACCTCGGGGTCGGCGCCCGCGGCCCGCGCCATGGCGTCGGCGTCGGACTCGGGCTGGGGCAGCGACAGGACACCGCCGTAGTCGAACACGATCCACGTCATGCGATGAATGGTCGCAGATGCGGGTCGAGGGCCGGGCAGCCGAGGTATTTCTCGGCCGTGTGGAAGTCGATCCAGTCGAGGTTGACGAGTTCCTCGGCGTCGACGCCGGTGAAGCTCTCGCGCAGCGCCGGCGGGATGGCGGCGATGTCGTCCTTGTCGGCGATGTTGACCCAGCGTCCGACGTTCTTGGGGCGCTCGCCGCGGCCGTTGATCGGGGCGGGCAGGAGGCGTTCGAAGACGACGTGGCGCATGCCGAGGGGGCTGCCGAGGGTGACCAGCAGGTCGATCTCGAGCTCGGGGTGCGCCCAGAGGGTCTCGTACGCGACGACGCTGCCGAGCGAGTGGGCGATCACGACCTTGGGCCGGTTGCGCCGGACGACGTCGGCCACGACCTGCCGGCAGCTCTCCCGCCTGGCCTGGTCGGTGAGGTAGGTCGCCACCTCGGGCGCGAACAGTTTCGCGAACGCCGCCGACCTGCCGTCCAGCTTGTCGAGCAGCCAGCCGGTGACCGACTTGAGCGCCCCCGTGAAGTGCTCGCCGAGGCCCAGGTTCCTGGCCCAGCCGGCGAGGACCTCCTGGGCCTGGGTCTCCATCGCGGCGACGGACTTGGGCTCGTCGTCGTCCTTGCCGTCGTGCAGGTGGTGGGAGAAGTAGGCGATCTCGGAGAAGTAGGCCGCGGACTCCGACCCGAGCGTGGCGTGCAGGTAGCGGTCCCACTTGCGGCGCATGGCCTCCGCCGCCCCGGCCGCGGACCGTCCGGCGTTCACGTAGTAGTTGTACTTGCCGATTCCGTGCACGCCGACGATGGCCGCCACGTCGCCTCCCCACCCGTGATCGTTTGATGCGCGATATTGGCATACGCCGCTTGCATCCCGCCGTCAAGCCGGTGATCGACGCCGGAAATGCCGTTGCGACCGGTATATGTCGCCCGGATACGGTGAAACTTCCACTGAGGACGTCGAACAGGAGCTCCCCGCATGCCCGGCCCGCTGGTCGTCAACGACTCGGTCGTCATCCCCGACGCCGAGCTCGTCTGGCGTTTCTCGCGCTCGTCAGGTCCGGGCGGCCAGGGCGTCAACACCACGGACAGCCGCGTGGAGCTGACCTTCGACGTGGCCGCGAGCACCGCGCTGGCGCCGGCGCTCAAGGAGCGGGCGCGCGGCCGGCTGGGCGGCGACACGATCACGGTCGCCGCCTCCGAATACCGCTCGCAACTGCGTAACAGGGAGGCCGCGCGGCACCGCCTGGCCCAGCGCCTGCGCGAGGCCATCGCCCCGCCGCCGAAGCGCCGCCGCCCGACCAAGCCGAGCCGCGGCGCCGTCGAGCGGCGCATCACCGCCAAGAAGCACCGCTCCGACGTCAAGCGCCTGCGCCGCGACCCCTAGACCGTCGATCGGCATGCGTGGTGCGCCGCGGTCGGGGGTGCCCTAGAGTCGCCGCATGTTGCGGACGGGGTTGGCTGTGGCCGGGGTCGTGGCTCTGGTCTGGGGTGAGTGGCTGAACCGGCGCTGGTCCCGAGCCCTCACAGGGAACCGCGAGGGCGTTCGCGAGGTCGTGGTCGTGCTGGGCTACCGCAACCCGCAGGCGAGGGCGAACCTCGTCAACCGCTGGCGCGTCCGTGCCGGCCTTCGCTCCGTCGCCGCCGGCCGCGAGCGGGACACGCGCGTGATCTTCAGCGGTGGACCGACCGGCACCGGGGCCACGGAGGCTCAGCTCATGGCCGGCTACGCGACGTCGGTGCTCGGGTTCGGCGGCACGGTTCTCCTCGAGACCGAGAGCAGAACGACCTGGGAGAACGTGACGAACGTGATCCCGCTCCTTGAGGACGCCGACCGCATCAAGATCGTCTCCCAGCCGGCTCACGCGCTCAAGGCCCGCGCATACCTGCGGCGCCTGCGGCCCGATCTCGCCGACAGGCTCGTGCCCGCGGACGACTACCGTTTCGGCGAGTGGTTGCTCGTCAAGCCGCTGCTGGCGGCGTACGGACTCCGGATGCTGCGCGGCCTCGAGGACGACGAGCTCCGAGGTCCTTCTCTCGTCAGGGGGACAGCGAGAACACGGGTTCCAGGATCCCGGCGGGGCAGAGCTGCCGGATCACCGCGCGCACCTTTTCGCGCAGGGCGGCCGGCCTGAGGCGGCCGTACTCGTCGAAATGCGGGCAGGCGGGCGAGATCACCAGCTCGGCGCCCATGACGACCGCTCCGGCGCTCTGGAGCCGCTTGTAGAGCTCCGCCTGGGCCCACATGGCGCCGCAGGCGCGGGCGCTCGCGCTCATGACCGCGACGTGCTTGCCGGACAGGCCGTCGCGGGCCGCCATCCACTCCAGCGCGTACGTCAGCTCGGGCGGCAGCAGGCTGTGCTCGGGCGCGGTCAGCAACACGGCGTCACCGGAGGCCACCAGGCCGGCCAGGGCGGCGGCCGGCGCGGGAACGGGCCCCCGGGTGTACGGCGGGATGTCGTCCAGCCCTCGCCATTCCTCGAAGGCGACGCCCCGGGGCAGCTCGGCACCCGCGGCCGCGAGCAGCCGGTTGATAAAGGACCCCCTGTTAAGGCTGGCCGCAATCCCGATGATTTTCACCCTCTGCTCCCAAGGGGTTCCGGTGTTACCGGGAAACTGCCCGATGCCTTGGATGTCCAAGACCATCCCTCGGTCAAGAGCCCCACAGTCTTTCCGGGCGAGGGCTCAGGGGCGTTCGTCCGCGGCGCGGGGACGACGGAAGATCAGGGCGAGCACGCGCAGCACGAGGATGGCCGAGATCACCAGCAGGTTGTAGCCGATGAGCTGGAACAACGACGTCGTGCCGAGCGCGGTGGGGCCACCGTCGATGCCGAGGAGGATGACCGCCATGACGCCGGCCGTCGCGCCGAGCACCGTGAGCAGCACCTGGTGCAGCAGGCCCGTGAGGTAGGCGCGGTCGCGGTCGTCGGCGAGCAGGCGTACGTTCATGCTGAACCTGCCGTGCTCGGCCGCGCTGGCGATGCGCTCCACGCGACGCGGCAGGCGGCGCAACATCGGCAGCAGCGCGGCCAGCTCGTGCCCGACGGACTCCTTGATCGTCTCGGGGCTCGCCTGTTCGGCGAGGTAGCGGCCGGCGAACGCGCGGGCCTCGCCGATCAGGTTGAATCCGGGCGAGAGGCGGATGAGCGTGCCCTCCAGCGTGGCCAGGGCGCGGAAGACGGCGGCCACCTCGGGCGGGATCGACAACCCGTACGCCGAGACGATCCTGAACAGGTCGGTGAACATCTGGGCGCTGTCCATGCCGCCGGCCAGGTGCCTGGCCATGAACTGGCCGAGCGCGCGTTCCAGCGCCGCCTCGTCGATGTCCTCGGGCCTCGGCACCACCTCCAGCAGCGCGTCCGTCACGCCCAGCGGGTCCTGGCGGTTCATGGCCAGCAGGAAGCGTTGCAGGGCGGAGCGCACGCCGGCGTCGAGCCGGCCGACCGAGCCGAAGTCGAGCAGGCCCAGCGTGCCGTCGTCGAGCAGCATGAGGTTGCCTGGATGCGGGTCGGCGTGGAAGACGCCCTCGACGAGGATCTGCCTGAGCAGGCAGTCGAGCAGGTTCCTGGCCAGTTCGGGGCCCTGCTCGCGGGCGGCCGTGGTGACCGGCCTGCCCGACAGGCGCTGCATGACGAGCACCCGTTCGGTGCACATGGCGCTGATCGGGGCGGGGTAGGTGACGCTGCCGCCCTCTGAGGCGGTGACGGCGGCCATGTTGGCGGCCTCGACCCGGAAGTCCAGCTCCTCGCGGATGGCGGTGGCGAACCCCTCGCCGAGGTCGCGCAGGCCGAGCGAGCGGCCCCAGCGGGTCCTGGACTCCAGCGTGACGGCCAGCCGCCGGACGATCTCGAGGTCCTTGGCGACGACCGCGCCGATGCCCGGCCGCTGCACCTTGACCACCACGCTCTGCCCGTCGTGCAGCCGGGCGACGTGGACCTGCCCGATGGAGGCGGCGGCCAGCGGCGTGCGGTCGAACTCGGCGAACACCTCGTCCACCGGCCCGCCCAGCTCCGCGGCGAGCACCGGCTCGATCCGCTCCCACGGCGCGGGCGCCACCTGGTCCTGCAGCCGTCCCAGCTCCTCGACGAACTCGGCGGGCAGCAGGTCGCGCCGGGTCGACAGGACCTGGCCGAGCTTGACGAACGTCACGCCGCCGTCTTCGAGCGCCTCGCGCAGCGACCTGGCCAGGCGCATCTTGCCCGAGTGGTCCTCCAGACGCTCACCCCGGCCCCGCAGGTAGGGGCCGAGGCCGTGTCTGATGGCGATCCTGGTGATCTGCGAGTAGCGCCTGGCCCGGGAGATCCGGCCGCGTACGGAGCGGACCAGTTCCAGCGGGCCCGGCACCGAGCCGGGGGGCACCAGCGCCTCGGCCAGCACCAGGATCACCATGGGGATGAGCACCACGCACATGATGACGAGGAGCAGCAGTCCCAGGGCGCCCGGTCCGGGCGCCGTCCGCCGCTCGTCCGGGCCGATGAGCCCGATGATCGGCTCCATGATCGGCTGCGCCAGCCCGAAGGCGACCAGGGCCGCCAGGAAGGTGCGCACCATGCCGAACCTGACGTTCAGCAGCCGTTGCGCGGCCACGGCCAGCGCGATGACCGTCAGGAACGTGAAGAGCCAGACGAGCAGCTGAGTGGGGAGATCCATGGGCCGTCATCATGCCACCGGCGGGCGGCGTGGTGCGCGGGGGTCACCGGCGGGCGGCGGCGCGGGCGCGGCGCTCCTCCCGGCGTTCGACGAACCGGGCGGCGGTCGCGTCGGTTCTCTCCAGGAACGCCGACAGCTCCTCGCGGGCCCGCTCGCCCTCGGCGTCCAGCCCGGTCTTGTCGAAGACGGCCCACTGGCGCAGCACCGGCATGAGCACGTCGTCGAGGTGGAGGCGCAGGTCGTAGATGCCCTCGTGGGCGATGATCATGGCCTTGCGGGCGAAGCCCTCCATGCCCGTGCCCGGCATCTGGAACGTCGTGACGACGTCGGTGACCGAGCGCATGGTCTGGTTGGGGTCGAGCTCGAAGGCGGCCTTGAGCAGGTTGCGGTAGAAGAGCATGTGCAGGTTCTCGTCGGCGGCGATCCTGGCGAGCAGCCGTTCGCAGCCCTCGTCGCCGGAGGCCCTGCCGGTGTTGCGGTGGGAGATGCGGGTGGCCAGCTCCTGGAAGGAGACGTACGCGAGCTGCTGGAGCATGGTGCCGTACTCGGTGGCGAAGCCGTGCTCCATGTGGCGCATCCTGGCCCGCTCGAGCGCGACGGGGTCGACGGCGCGGGTCACGGTGAGGTAGTCGCGCAGCGCGGTGCCGTGGCGGTCCTCCTCGGCGGTCCAGCGGTGCACCCAGGTGCCCCACGCGCCGTCGCGGCCGAACGTGGTGGCGATCTCGTGGTGGTAGCTCGGCAGGTTGTCCTCGGTGAGAAGGTTGACGATGAGCGAGACGCGGGCCGCCTCAGGGATCTTGGAGTCGCTTTCCTGCCACGCCTCTCCCCCGTAGATGCCGTCGAAGTCGCGGCCTTCGCTCCAGGGGATGTACTCGTGCGGGAACCACTCTTTCGCCATCTTCTCGTGGCGTTCGAGCTCTCCCGCCACCACGGGCTCGAGCTCGTGCAGCAGCTCCGTCTGAGTCATCGCCATATTGGATCTTCTCCTTGCGGTTACGGTACCGTAGGTTAGGCTACCCGAAGGACATACCGGTCAAATAGGGTGGGCGTATGCGACCGAGTGTCCGGGGCGTCCTTCTCGACGACGACGAGCGGCTGGTGCTCTTCCGGCGTACGGTGCCGGGCCGCGACGTCTACTGGTCCGTGCCGGGCGGCCACGTCGAGCCGGAGGACGGCTCGCTGGTCGACACGTTGCGCCGCGAGCTGCTGGAGGAGCTCGGCGCCACGGTCTTCGGCGTGACACCGCTGGTCACCGTGTCGTACGCCTGGAAGGACGCGGTCAAGACGCAGCACGTCTTCGGCTGCCGGCTGGAGTCGATGGACCCCGCGCTGCGGCACGGCCCGGAGTTCGAGGATCCGTCGCGCGGGGTGTACGAGGTGGTGCGGGTGCCGCTGGACCGTACGGAGATCACCACGCGCCGCCTGGTGCCCGAGGCCGTGGCGGACTACCTGTCGTCCGCCATCACCCGCCTGCCCCGGCTCATCGGCCAGGACGCCTGACCGGGCGGCGGGCGCCGCGGACCCTCAGGTTCGCCGTGACGGCCGGACGGCTCAGCGCCGGTCCTCGATCTCCCAGAGGTGGTCGATGACGTGCCAGGCGATGCGGCGCAGCGCGTAGCGGGGCGGCCAGCCCGTCGTCAGGGGCGGCTCCCACGGGCGCGACAACACCTGCGCCAGTTCGTCGCGCATCGCGTCGCGGTCGCCGTCCGACCGGTACGGCCGGTGCCGCACGCCCACCTTCCTGGCGAACGCCCGCTCGGCGTTCTCCACGTGGTCGACGATCCTGGACAGGTCGCGCCCGCCGCCCCTCGGGCCCTTGCGCAGGTCCTCAGGCGAGGCGGCGGCGGTCTCGCCGAACAGGTCCCAGGCCGCCCGCAGCAGGGCGACGCCCCGCTCCGCCTCGGGGCCCGGCAGCGGTTCGAGGTCCAGATCCGGGACCGCGTACGGCACCCCGAAGTCGGTCGTGTGACTGCCCGGCACGCGCGCCACCACGACGGGGTCGTCCGGCGCGAACTCCAGCCCGGCCCGCGCGGCCACCACGCGGTAGCGGGGCGCGTAGCCGGCGAGCCGGTCGAGCGCCGCCTCCTCGCTCTTGGCGATCCGGCACCAGCCGGGCCAGTCGAGCGAGCAGGCGAACACCTTCTTCGGGCCTGTCTCCAGATAGACGCGGGTCATGACGAGTGAGCCTGCCAGGTGAACCTGTCAGCGGGCGTCAGGTTCAGATGCGGTCGATGAGGTCGGCCACCGAGTCGACCACGAGGGACGGGCGGTAGGGGAAACGATCGATCTCGTCGCGCGTGGTGACGCCGGTGAGGACGAGGATCGTGTAGAGCCCCGCCTCCATGCCGCACACGATGTCGGTGTCCATGCGGTCGCCGATCATCGCAGTGGTCTCGCTGTGCCCGCCGATCGCGTTGAGGGCGCTGCGCATCATGCGGGGATTGGGCTTGCCGACGAAGTAGGGGTCGACGCCCGTGGCCTTGGTGATCATGGCGGCGACGGCGCCGCAGGCCGGCAGGGAACCCTCGGTGGAGGGGCCGATCGCGTCGGGGTTGGTGGCGATGAAGCGCGCGCCGCCCTCGATGAGCCGGATGGCGCGGGTGATCTGGGTGAAGCTGTAGGTGCGGGTCTCGCCGAGCACGACGTAGTCGGGGTCGAGGTCGGTGAGCACGTAGCCCACCTCGTGCAGCGCCGTCGTCAGGCCGGCCTCGCCGATCACGTACGCCGAGCCGCCCGCCCGCTGGTCGTCGAGGAACTCCGCGGTGGCCACGGCGGAGGTCCAGATGGATTCGGAGGGCACGCCGAGGCCGGCGGCGCTCAGCCGTACGGACAGGTCGCGCGCCGTGTAGATCGAGTTGTTGGTCAGCACCCGGAAGGGTTTGCCGGACTCGCTGAGCCGTTTGATGAATTCGTCCGCACCGGGGATCGGCCGCCCCTCGTGGACGAGGACGCCGTCCATGTCGGACAACCAGGAGTCGATCCGTGTACGCTCGGTCACCGCCCCATCCTACCGAGCACGCCGCGGCGCACATAGGCGGATGGACCGCCGCCAGCGTGGCCCGACTGGACGCGGAGGCACGGACATGAACAATGGGCCTCATGTCGTTCACTGAATCCGCGCAGGACATGCGGGATGAAATCGTTCAGCTCAGGCACTCGCTGCACACCACTCCGGAGATCGGTCTCCAGTTGCCCCGCACCCAGGAGAAGGTGCTGGCGGCCCTGGACGGGCTGCCGCTCGAGGTCAAGACGGGCACGGCGCTGAGCTCCGTGACCGCCGTGCTGAGGGGCGGGCGGCCGGGTCCCGCCGTGCTGCTGCGCGGCGACATGGACGCGCTTCCCGTGACGGAGAAGAACGACCTGCCGTACGTCTCCCGGCTGGCGGGGCAGATGCACGCGTGCGGGCACGACCTGCACACCGCGATGCTGGTGGGAGCGGCGCGGCTGCTGAGCGCGCGGCGCGACGAGCTGGCCGGTGACGTCGTCTTCATGTTCCAGCCGGGAGAGGAGGGCCACGAGGGCGCCAAGCACATGATCGACGAGGGCGTGCTCGACGCGGCGGGCTCCCGCCCCGTGGCGGCCTACGGCATGCACGTGGTCTCCTCGATGTTGCCGCTCGGGTTGTTCGCCTCCAGGCCGGGGCCGATCATGGCGGCGGCGGACGTGTTCTCCGTGACGATCAGAGGGCGGGGCGGCCACGGTTCCAGCCCGCACCGCTCGCTCGACCCGATCCAGGCGGGCTGCGAGATGGTCACGGCGCTGCAGACGATGGTGACGAGGACGTTCGACGTGTTCGACCCCGTGGTCGTGACGGTGGGCAGCTTCCACGGCGGGACGGCCGACAACATCATCCCCGACGACGCCCGTTTCGACGCGACGGTGCGCACGTTCAGCAAGGAGAACCGGGCGCTGGTCAAGCGGCGGCTGGTGGAGGTCGTGGAGAACATCGCGGCGGCCCACGGGCTGAAGGCCGAGGCGTCGTTCGGCATGGGCTACCCGGTGACGGTGAACGACGAGAGCGAGGCCGACTTCCTGGGCAGGACCGCCGACGAGCTGTTCGGGCCCGGGCGCTACTTCGTCTCGCCGCAGCCGGTGATGGGCTCGGAGGACTTCTCGTACGTGCTGGAAGCCGTGCCCGGGGCGTTCGTCTTCCTGGGTGCGTGCCCGCCTGACCGGGACCCGGCCACGGCCCCCTACAACCACTCCCCCGAGGCGGTCTTCGACGATTCCGTGCTGCCGGACGGGGCCGCGCTCTACGCAACCCTCGCCCACCAGCGGCTCGCCAGGGGCTGACATGCACGCCTGGGTGGTGGGCCGGCCGGGGCCGATGGCGTCAGGGCCGCTGGAGCTGGTCGAGCGGGAGGTGCCGCGGCCGGGGCCCGGCGAGGTGCTGGTGCGGGTGGAGGCGTGCGGCGTGTGCCGTACGGACCTGCATCTGGCGGAGGGTGACCTGGCGCCGCGGCGGCCCCGCACCACGCCAGGCCATCAGGTGGTCGGCCGGGTCGCCGGCACGGACCGGCGGGTCGGGGTGGCCTGGCTCCGCTCCACCTGCGGGACGTGCCGTTACTGCGTCAGGGGGATGGAGAACCTCTGCCCCGCCTCCGCCTACACGGGCTGGGACGCCGACGGCGGGTTCGCCGAGTATCTCGTCGCGCCGTCGGCCTACGTCTATCCCCTGCCGGACGAGCCGCCCGCCGAGTGGCTGGCGCCGCTGCTGTGCGCGGGCATCATCGGCTACCGGGCGCTGGCCCGCGCGGACCTGCCGCAGGGCGGGCGGCTGGGCATCTACGGGTTCGGCGCCTCGGCCCACCTGACCGCGCAGGCCGCCATCGCGCAGGGGGCGACGGTGCACGCCGTCAGCAGGTCCTCCGCCGCCCGTGAGCTGGCGCTGGAGCTGGGGGCGGCCTCGGCGACGGACGACCGGCCGCCGGAGCCGCTGGACTCGGCCATCCTGTTCGCGCCGGTGGGCACGCTGGTGCCGCCGGCGCTGGAGGCGCTCGACCGGGGCGGGACGCTGGCCGTCGCCGGGATCCACCTGACCGACGTGCCGCCGCTGAACTACGAGCGGCACCTGTTCGAGGAGCGGACCCTGCGCAGCGTGACGGCCAACACCAGGGCCGACGGGCGGGCCTATCTGGAGCTCGCGCTGGCCCACCGGCCGCGGGTGACGACGACGCCCTATCCCTTGGAGGAGGCCGCCCAGGCGCTGACCGATCTGGCGAACGACCAGGTCAACGGGGCTGCCGTCTTGGTAATGAACTGACGTTTCACTTGACGGCGCTTAGCTCCACTTCGCACACTGATGAAGGAAAGTTACATTAGCCTCACAACATCTGGAGATTATTGACGCCGGTCTGACGCGATCGTAGTGTCCGGTCAACTCCTGCAGATCCCTCAACAGGCTCGACATCCTCCGGAGCGGCAAATGAAGCGACTGGCAGCGGTAGTGGCGTTGCTGGGCCTTGCCACCGCGACTGCGGCGTGCAGTGGTGGCACCACCGACAAGTCAGGCGGCTCGGGCGGTGGTGGCGGGCTCTTCACCACGATCGACGTCAACAGGCCGGGTCTCGACGCGAGCGCGCCGGCCAACCCGTGGCACCCGAAGGGTAACTCCTTCCTCGGCTACAACGCGATGAAGCTGGGCTGGGTCAAGAACCACGTGACCGACCCCAACCAGTTCTATCCCGCCATCGCGGAGAAGTGGGAGATCGCGGAGGACAACTCCGCGATCACCATCCACCTGCAGCCCAACGCCAAGTGGTCCGACGGCAAGCCGGTCACGGCCGAGGACGTCAAGCTCTCCATCGGCATCGCCTACACGCAGGGCAGCACGGCGTTCGCCATCACGCCCGGCGCGGCCGGCGCGGCGGCCGACGTCGAGGTCGTCGACGACAGGACGATCAAGGTCACCCAGGACATGTCGAACCCGAGCTCGAAGTTCGCCCGGGGTGTCCTCGACAGCATCATCGTGCCCGCCCACGTGTGGAACAGCGTGCTGCCCGCCGACTTCTGGGAGAAGCTGAAGACCTCGAGGGGCACCGGCGACGGCGCCGAGAAGGCGCGCGAGGAGGTCCTCGCCGTCGGCCAGAAGGTGCTCGCGTTCAAGCCGCCGCAGGACGTCTCCGCCGGGCCGTTCACGCTGGAGCGGGTCAACCCGGGCGAGGCGCTGCTGCTGAAGAACAAGAACTTCTTCAACGCCGCCAACGTCGCGCCCGACCAGGTGAAGTTCCTCAACTACAGCGGCAACGAGCAGATCTGGAACTACCTGACCGCCGGCAAGCTCGACCAGTCCGGCTTCGTCGCCGCCCCGACCGACGTGATGAACCGCATCAAGCAGGCCCCCGGCTCACACCTGATCAAGGGCTTCTCGCCGGTGGCCGTCGGCATGGCGTTCAACCAGTCGAAGAAGCCGTACGACAACGTGCACGTGCGGCGCGGCCTGGCCTACCTGATCGACCGCCAGCAGGTCACCAAGGTGGCCTCGCCCGAGGGCGGCACGGCGGCCGTGACCACCTCCGGCATCCACCAGAAGCCCGCCCAGGAGTGGATCGGCTCGGATCTGTCGAGCCTGGAGCCGTACGCCCACGACGTGGCCAAGGCCGAGGCGGAGTTCAAGGAAGCCGGTCTGCAGAAGAAGAACGGCAAGTGGGCGCTGGCCGACGGGTCGCCGTGGAAGGTGACCATGCACGCGCCCTCCGGCTTCTCCGACTGGATCTCCGCGCAGGAGAACATCAAGAGCCAGCTCATCGAGAACGGCGTGGACGCCGAGGTCGTCACCGTCGCCGACTACCCGATCTACCTCGAGGAGATCGACGCCGGCAAGTACGACGTCGGCTTCTGGCTGATGGCGCTCGGCCCGGCGCCGTACGACATCTTCCAGCGTCTCTACGGCGCCTCCAACGGCTGGACCAACGTCGCGGGCAAGGTCAAGCACAGCCCCGCCGGCAAGGCCGGCAACTGGATGGGCAGCTCCGAGGAGATCGACGTCGAAGGCGTCGGCAAGATCAACCCGGGTGAGCTGACCGCCAAGCTCAACGCGGCCTCCGCCGAGGAGGCCAAGCCGATCATGTCGCAGCTCGCCAAGGCCGCCAACCAGGACCTTCCCGCCATCCAGCTCTGGGACTACGTGAACACGCAGTTCACCAACACCAGCCGCTTCACCGGCTGGCCCGAGCAGGACAGCGACCTGCTGCGCCTGCCGGCCGGGGTCTGGATCCAGCTCGGCCTGGTCAAGAAGAAGCAGTAGAGAAAGAGCCTATGACGGTCATCGCACGCCGACTCGCGGGCCATCTGGCCCGCGGGATCGTCATGATCCTCGTCGTCGCCACGATCAGTTTCTTCATCGTCAGGAGCATTCCCGGCGACCCGGTCGCCGCGAACGTGCAGAAGCTGATCGAGCAGGGCATGGCGCCCGAGGCGGCAGAGCAGGCGACCCGCGTGCTGTACGGGTTCCAGCCCACGGGCTCGCTCTGGCAGCAGTACACCGACTACATGGCGGGCCTGTTCGCCTTCGACCTGGGGCAGTCGGTCACCCACGCCGGCGCCCCGGTCACCCAGGTGCTCGGGGAGGCGGCCAAGTGGACCGTGCTGCCGGTGCTGGCCGGCACGCTGCTGAGCTTCCTCGTCGGCATCATCCTGGGCGTCTACGCCGCCATCAAGCGCACGGGCAAGCTCGGCGACATCCTCGCCATCTCGGGGTCGCTGCTGCACGGCGTGCCGCAGTACGTGCTGGGCCTGCTGCTCAGCGCGATCTTCGCGACGCTCATCCCGATCCTGCCCGCCGACGGCCCCGTGGACATCCTGTTCGAGCCCGGGTTCAACGCCGGCTACATCGGCTCGCTCGCCGAGCACGCGGTGCTGCCGGTGGTGACGTACGCGCTGGCCGCCTACGGCGGGTGGATCCTGGCGATGAAGTCGAGCGTGGTGACCGTGCTGGGCGACGACTTCATCCTGGCCGCCGAGCTGCGCGGGATGAAGCGTTCGATCATCTTCAGGTACATCGCGCGCAACGCCATCCTGCCGCTGTTCACGATCCTCGCGCTGTCGCTGGGGCTGCTGCTCGGCGGCGCGGTGTTCATCGAGCGCATCTTCAACTACCCGGGCCTCGGCCTGCTGCTGCTCGACAGCATCACCATGCGCGACTACGCGCTGATGGGCGGGGCGTTCCTGCTGATCACGGCGGCCATCATCGTGGCCAACATTCTCGCGGACCTGTTCTACAGCGTGATCGACCCGCGGGTCCGCGGCGGGGAGGAGGTCGGCGCATGAGTGTGCTGCTGGAGAGCACGTCGACGAGCGCCGCCATGCGGCGCAACTTCTGGTCCGGCGTGTGGCGCGTGATGAAGCGCAAGCCCAGCCGCCTCGTGGGCGTCGTGCTGATGGCCGGCTTCGTGTTCATGGGCCTGTTCGGGCCGCTGCTCTACGGCGACCCGCTGCCCCGCGACCCCTCCATGCTCACCAGGCCGCCGAGCTGGGAGCACTGGCTCGGCACCGACGACCAGGGCAGGGACGTGATCGCCCTGGTGGTCACCGGCTCCCGGTACGTCCTGCTGGCCGCCCTCGTCACCGCCGTCATCACGGTCGTGCTGGGCACCGCCATCGGGCTGTTCTCCGGCTTCAAGCGGGGCCGCTGGGACACCGTGCTCATGCGGCTCACCGACATGAAGCTGACCATTCCCGGCCTGCCGCTGCTGCTGGTGCTGTCGACGGTGTGGAAGTTCAACAGCGCCGTGCAGATGGGCCTGGTGCTGGGGCTGCTCAGCTGGGGCGGCGTGGCGCGGGCCGTGCGGGCGCAGACCCTGTCGCTGCGCGAGCGCGGCTTCATCGAGGCGGCGCGCGGGCTCGGGCTGTCCACCACGCACATCGTGGGCAAGGAACTGCTGCCGAGCATGGCCCCGTACATCGCGATGAACATGCTCATCGCCATCACCGGCGGCGTCTACTCGCAGGTCGGGCTCTTCTTCCTGGGCGTGCTGCCGTACGAGTCGAACAACTGGGGCCAGATGCTCAACACGGCCGTGTTCCGCTCGGGGGCGCTGACGGTGCCGAGCGCGCTCGGTTTCCTGCTCGGGCCGCTGCTGGCGATCCTGCTGCTGACGCTGGCCATCGTGCTGGTGGTCGACGCCATGGACGAGATCTTCAACCCCCGGCTGCGCGAGGAGTGACCGTGACGAAGACCGCGCCGGGAGTGCGCATCGACGGCCTCACGGTCGTCTACAAGACACCCGCGGGCGAGCTGCCCGCGGTCAGGGACGTGGACCTGACGCTGGAGCCGGGCACGATCACCGGCATCGTCGGCGAGTCCGGGTCGGGCAAGTCCACGCTCGCGCTGTCGCTGCTGAACGCGGTGCAGCCGCCCGGCCGGATCTCGGCGGGCAGCGTCGAGATCGACGGGCTCGGCGACGTGGTCGGCCTGCGGAACGAGCAGCTGCGCAAGGCGCGCGGCAAGCACATCGGCTACGTCTTCCAGGCCGCCCAGAACTCACTCAACCCGCTCAAGACCGTCGGCAAGCAGCTGCTCGACCTGGGCCGCTCGCACGGCGTGGAGGACCTGCGCGCCCTGGTGCGCGAGGCCAGGGAACTGCTCGGCCGGATGGGGCTGGACGGCGCCCGGGTGCTCGACTCGCACCAGCACGAGCTGTCCGGCGGCATGCGCCAGCGGGTCGGCATCATGCTCGCGCTGGTGCTCAACGCGCACCTCGTCGTGCTGGACGAGCCGACGACCGCGCTCGACATGATCACCCAGGCGAACATCCTGAAGATCGTCCGTGAGGTGCACGCGGAGCGCGGCCTGACGACGCTCGTCATCACGCACGACATCGGCGTGGTGGCCGAGGTCGCCGACCGCCTGGCCGTCATGTACGGCGGGCGGCTGGTCGAGCAGGGCCCGACCAGGGAGGTGCTGGGCGCGCCGCGCCACCCCTACACCAAGGGCCTGATCAGGGCCATTCCCCGGCTCGTCGGCGACATCGACCAGGCCCAGGCACTGCCGGGACGGCCGCCGACGCTGGCCACGGTGCCGGCCGAGGGCTGCGTGTTCAGGGAGCGCTGCCCGCTGCGCATGGACGTGTGCGACACCGTGGACCCGGAGGTCCGCGGCGACACCGGGGCCGACGGGCCGAGGGCGGTGGCCTGCCACGCCGTGACCGTGAAGGAGCACGCATGATCACCGGGACCGGCATCGTCAAGACGTTCAAGCAGCGGGGCAAGGTGCTCGGCGCCCGCGAGGTGCAGGCGCTGCGCGGCGTCGACTTCGCGATCCCGAAGGGCGGCGCGGCCTCGTTCATCGGCGAGTCCGGATGCGGCAAGACCACGCTGGGGCGGATCATCGCGGGGCTGGAGACGTACGACGCGGGCGACGTCGTGATCGGCGACGTGCCGATGTCGCCGCTCAAGCCGAAGCAGCGCCAGCCGCACTTCCGCAAGATCCAGATGATCCACCAGGACCCGTACTCCGCGCTCAACCCGACGAGGACCGTGCACCAGACGCTGCACGCGCCGCTCAGCCTGCGGGCCAGGCAGACCGGGCGGTCCAGGTCGTGGATGGAGGAGCGGGCGGCCGAGGTGCTGTCGATGGTGGGGCTCGATCCCGGCTCGGTGTTGTCGCGCTACCCGCACCAGCTGTCCGGCGGCATGCGGCAGCGGGTCGTCATCGCCCGCGCGCTGACCGTCGACCCCGAGATGCTCGTCGCGGACGAGGCCGTCTCGATGATCGACGTGTCGCTGCGGCTGGGCATCCTGGCGCTGCTGAAGGACCTGCGCGAGCGGCTGGGGGTGAGCGTGCTGTTCATCACGCACGACGTCGCCACCGCCCGCTACATCGGCGACGACGGCGAGCTGTACGTCATCTACCGCGGCCAGGTCGTCGAGCGAGGCCCGGTGGACACGGTCATCGCCGACCCGGTGCACCCGTACACGCAGTCGCTGTTGTCGGCCATCCCGGTGCTGCACGGCCTGGAACTGCCGGGCGAGCAGCCGGTGGAGCCGCTGGAGTCGCTGGACGAGAGCCAGGCCGACGAGGGCTGCCTGTTCGCCCGCCGCTGCCCGTTCCGTGGCGAGCGGTGCGCGAGCGAGCGCCCGCTGCTGCAGGTGACCGAGGGCGTGCCGCAGGAGCATGCCTGTTTCTACCCGGAGCGCCGAAGCGTGATCGCCCGGCCTATGAGCGAGGTGTGATGGCCCCCATCGTGCGTGCGGCCCCGTGGTCCTCAGGTTCGTCCGCCGGGCTCGCCGAGGCGGCCGAGGTCGCCACCGCGGCGCTGACGCTGGACACCGCGGAGGCCGAGGCCCTGATCGGCTACCTTTCGCGGCCGCCCGCCGATCGGAAGTGGACGGCGCTGACCACGGACGGCGGGGTCGTGATGACCTCGATGTCGGCCACGGACCCGGCCGGGCACATCGATCTGCTGGCCGTGCACCCGTCGGCGCAGGGCGAGGGGCGGGGGCGTGCGCTGGTGCGGGCCGCCGAGGAGTGGCTGGCCGGGCAGGGCGCCCGGCAGGTGCGCTTCTCCGGCAACACGCCGTGCTACGCCTGGCCGGGCATCGACGTGCGCTACACCGCCGCCGCCTGCCTCGCCGAGCGCCTCGGGTACGAGAACTACTCCGTCGCCTGGAACATGACCGCCGACCTGAGCGTGGACCTGTCCGTCGAGGACGACCTCGAACAGCTGGCGCGGCAGGGCGTGAGCGTGCGCGCGGCCGGCGACGACCGCGAGCGGGTCACGGCGTTCGTGCGCGAGCACTTCAACGAGTCGTGGGCCTGGGAGGCGGCGCACGCCGCCGACGTGCACTACGGCGAGCGTGACGGCCGGATCCTGGGCTTCGCCGCCTGGGGGGCGCGGCCCGGGTGGTTCGGGCCCACGGGCACCGCGCCGGACGCCCGCGGCCTGGGCCTCGGGCGGGTGCTGCTGCGCAGGTGCCTGGCCGACCAGCGTGCCGCCGGGCAGGCCGAATCGCAGATCGGGTGGGTCGGGCCGTTGCGGTTCTACTCGCGCGCCGTCGGCGCGCGGGCGGAACGCGTCTTCTGGCTCTACCGGCGCGATCTGGCGTGATGGCCCTCGGCCGTGCGCATCTCGACACCCACAGGGGGCCGCTGGACGCGGCCCCCTCCGGCGCGCGCTCAGCCCTGCGCGGCGCCGTCGTAGAGCAGCGGGCCCTCGGGACGGGCCGGGGGCGGGCACAGAGCGCGGGGGTCCTCGCCGGCCTCCAGGGCGCGGGTCAGCGTGTCGGAGCCCCACAGGTGGTCCATGAACAGGTCGGGGCCCCACCAGCGCAGGTCCTCCGGATAGAGCGTGCGGGCCACGTGCAACATCGACAGGCCCGTCAGCACCGGCCGGAACGTGCCCTGGTCGTGCACGTGGAGCTGGACCCCGCGTACGGGCGTGCCGGCGTGCTTGTGGAACGTCGGCGTGAACCACGTCTCGCGGAAGCGCACCCCCGGAAGGTCCAGCCCGGCCAGCGCGGGAGCGAAACGCCCGTCCACGTACGGAGCCCCGACCAGCTCGAACGGCCTGGTGGTGCCGCGCCCCTCGGAGAAGGTGGTGCCCTCGAAGAGGCCGGTGCCCGGGTAGACGAGCGCGGTGTCCACGGTCGGCATGTTGACCGACGGCATCACCCAGGGCAGCCCGGTCTCCGCCCACGTCATGTCGCGCCGCCAGCCCTCCATCTCGATCACGTGCAGGTCCAGGTCGAACCCGAAGAGCACGGCCAGCTCCCCGACGGTCCTGCCGTGCCGCACGGGAAGCGGGAACCGCCCCACGAAGCTGGCGAACGCCGGGTCGAGCAGCGGGCCCTCCTCCACGGTGCCGCCGAGCGGGTTGGGCCGGTCCAGCACGACGAAGCGCAGACCCAGCCGGGCGGCGGACTCCATGAGGTCGTACATGGTCCAGACGTAGGTGTAGAAGCGGGCGCCGACGTCGGCGATGTCGAAGACCAGGGTGTCCACCCCGGAGGCGGCGACGACGCGGTCCAGCGCCTCGCCCGAGAGCTTGTGGGTGTCGTACACGGGCAGCCCGGTTCGCTCGTCCACCGTGTCGCCCTCGCTGCCCGCCGCCTGCGCGGTGCCGCGCATGCCGTGCTCGGGGCCGAACATGGCGGTCAGGCCGGCGCCTGCGGCCATGAGCGCGTCGGGGGTGGGGGTCAGGTCGGGCAGGATTCCGGTGGGGTTCGTGATCAGGCCGAGGCGGGTTCCCCCTGCGAGCGAGGGGGTCGTGGCCAGCCGTTCTGCTCCGGTGCGTACGTGCGTCATGAACCCATTGTCTGAAAGATATTTACAAGAGAGAAGTAAAGGGTGGAAATTAGCGTCATGATTGATCCGCTACCCGAGCTGTCCACCGAGCAGAGCGACCCCCGCTACAGCCAGATCGACCGGCTGCCCACCGAGGAGATCGCCCGACTGATGAACCAGGCCGACACGGCCGTGCCCGCCGCCGTGGCCGCGGCCGTCCCGGCCATCTCGGCCGCCATCGACGCCATCGCGGCGCGGATGGCCGACGGCGGCCGGCTGCTGTACGTCGGCGCGGGGACCTCGGGGCGGCTGGCGGTGCTCGACGCCAGCGAGTGCCCGCCCACGTTCGGCACCGACCCTTCGCTCGTGCAGGGGATCATCGCCGGCGGGCCCGAGGCGCTGACCCGGTCGGTCGAGGGTGCGGAGGACGACGCTGAGGCCGGGGCCGCCGCCATGAAGGACCTGGAGGTGGGGCCGCTGGACTCGGTGCTGGGCGTCTCCGCCAGCGGCCGGGCCCCTTTCGTGCTGGGCGCGCTGGCTGAGGCGGCCGGGCGCGGCGCGCTCACCGCCGCCCTGTCGTGCAACACGGGCGCCCCGCTGTCGGCCGCCGCCGAGCACGCGATCGAGGTGGTCGTGGGGCCCGAGGTGGTGACCGGCTCGACGCGGCTCAAGGCCGGGACGGCGCAGAAGCTCGTGCTGAACATGATCTCCACGATCGCCATGGTGCGCCTCGGCCGCACGTACGGCAACGAGATGATCGAGATGTCGGCGATGAACAGCAAGCTCGCCGGCCGGGCGCTGCGCATGGTCAGGGACATCACCGGAGCCGACCAGCAGACGGCCGTGGCGGCCCTGGACGCGGCCGGCGGCCAGGCGAAGATCGCGGTGCTGATGATCCAGCACGGGCTCGACGCCGAGGCGGCCCGCGCGCTGCTGGAGTCGCACGGCGAGCGCCTCAGCGACGCGCTGAGCGGCTGACGCCGGCGTGCCAGGAGCAGGTGCCACGAAGGGCCCACGAAGGGCCCACGACGGGGCCACGACGGGGATGAGGGGACGGTAATGCACGACCGGCTGGACGCCGTCCTGGCGGACGCGGTGCCGCGCGTGTGCTCCGCGGCGGTCGCGCTGATCGCCGTGAACGGCTCCGTCGCCGCCGCCTCGGCGGCGGGCGAGCTCGTACGGTACGCCGCCGCGGACGGAACACTCGCCGCGCAACGCCCGCCCGCACGGCGCGACTCGATCTTCGACCTGGCCTCGGTCAGCAAGTTGTTCACCACGGCCGTACTGCTCAGGCTGGCCGAGGAGGGCCGGCTGGACCTGGACGAGCCCGTGGCGCGGCACGTCCCCGCGAGCGACGGGCGGATCACCCCGCGCCACCTGCTGACCCACACGGCGGGCCTGCCGGCGACCCGCCGCATCGACCGGGAGCTGCCGGACGCGGACGCGGACACGCGGATGGCCGCGATGCTGGAGACGCCGGTCGTCCACCCGGTCGGCGGCCCCTACCTCTACAGCGACGTCGGCATGGTCATGGCGGGCCGCGTCGCCGAGCTGGCCGGCGGAGCGCCGCTGGACGTGCTGGTCCGCACCCGGGTCACCGAGGTGCTCGGCCTGGCCGACACCGGTTACCGTCCCGCGTCGCCCGCGCGGGTCGCGGCGACCGAGTGGAAGTCCGAGCGTCCCGGGCCCGGTTGCGTACGGGGCGAGGTGCACGACGAGACCGCCTACGCGCTGGGCGGGGTGGCGGGGCACGCCGGGGTGTTCGCCACGGCCGGAGACGTCCTCGCCTTCGGCGAGGCGCTGCGGCGCGGCGGCGGCCCGATGCTGAGCGGGCGGAGCGTCGCCGAGATGACGCGCGACCAGGGCGCTGAGGGCGCTCCCTTCCGGCACGGGCTGGGGGTGCGGCTCGGCGATCCGTCCACCGTGGGGCCGCTGGACGGCGCGTACGGGCATTCGGGCTTCACCGGCACCTCGCTCGTCGTCGATCCCGTTCGCCGGCTCACCGTGGTGCTGCTGACGAACGCCGTGCACCCGGTGCGCGGCCGCGACGGCATTCGCGAATTGCGCCACGCGGTCGCCGCCGAAGCGCTCCGCGCGGCTGACCTCCACCTTTGACAGGACGTAATTACAACACCACAAAGAGCGTATTGCCGCGCCCAAAACCGTGTGTGAAGGTACAGAAGAGGCGGCTGTGAACGGTAGGCCACCTCAGGGTTCCTTTCATCAGAAGGGCCTCGGGCACACATGGGTGAACCTCCATCGGCCGAACAACCGTCGCAACAGGACCGATTTATCCATCGATTTTCTGGAATGGGTAGATTCAGCCTGGTTTGGAGTGGCCAGGTCGTCACCCTCGTCGGGAATTCCGTTCTCCGTTTCTCCCTGGTCATCCAGGCGTGGACGGTCGACCACCAGGTCACCCAGGTCGTGGCGCTGTCGCTGTGCGCGCTGCTGCCCCAGATGTTGCTGAGCCCCACCGCGGGCGCCATCGTCGACCGTTTCCGCAAGCGCACCGCCCTGCAGCTGGCCGACCTCGGCGGGCTCGTGGCCGTCGCCGCCATGACGGCCGTCTATTTCCTCGGTGACCTGCACCTGTGGCAGGTGTACCTCACCGTCGCGATGCTCGGGGCCGCCGCGGCCTTCCAGTTTCCCGCCCTGTCGTCGGCCGTGCCGCTGCTGGTCGGCAAGGAGCAGTTGCAGCGGGCCAACGGCCTGCTCGCCACCGCCAAGAGCGTCGCCGACGTGGGCGGGCCCGCGCTGGCCGGGCTGCTCGTGGTGACCGGCGGGCTCGGCGTGGTGCTCTGGATCGACCTGCTGAGCTTCGCCGTCGCGCTGCTCACCGTACGGCTGGTGCGCATGGACGGCGACCAGCCCGGCGAGGCGGGAACGCGCAAGCGCCTCGGCGCCGACTCGCTGGAAGGGCTGCGTTACCTGTTCGCCCAGCCCAGCCTGCGCGGGCTCATCCTCGTGTTCTTCACGGTCAACCTGGTGATGGTCTTCGGGTTCGCCGTGGTGCAGCCGATGATCCTGGCCAGGACCGGCAGCGACGTCTCCGCCCTGGCCAGCGTGAACGCCGGCATCGGCGCCGGCGGCATCGCGGGCGGGCTGCTGCTGGCCGCCTGGGGCGGGCCGAAGAACCGGGTGCTCGGCATGATGCTCGGCGTCGTCGGCATGTGCGTCAGCGCGCAGATCGTCACGGCCATGGCGCACGGCGTCGTCGCCTGGACCGCGGCCATGCTCGTCGGCGCGATGATCATGCCGATGGTCAACGGCTCGATGCAGTCGATCATCCAGACCAAGGTGCCGAAGGACCGGCAGGGACGGGTGTTCGGCGCCGTCATGTTCGTCTCACAGATCTCCTCGCCCGTGGCGATGGCCTTCTCCGGGCCGCTCGCCGACCAGGTCTTCGAACCGCAGGCGGCGGCCGGCACCGGCCTGGCCGGGCTGCTGCGGCCCCTGGTCGGGACCGGGCCCGGCAGCGGCATGGCGGCGATGTTGTTCATCGCCGGCCTGCTCGGGGCCGCGGCCGCCCTGTGGGGGCTGGCCCGCCGTGCCGTACGCCGCATCGACGTGCTGACCCCAGACCTCGAGAAGCAACCCGCGGGAGGCTGACCATGACCACCAACCCCTTCGAGGACGAGAACGGCTCCTACCTGGTGCTGGTGAACGACGAGAACCAGCACTCGCTCTGGCCGGCCGGCATCGACGTGCCCGCGGGCTGGCGAGTGGCGCTGGAGGAGAGCCCGCGGGCCGCGTGCCTGTCCTACGTCGAGACGCACTGGACGGACATGCGCCCGGCGAGCCTCACCCGGTCGTGACGATGGGCGTGACGAACGGGGCGGCGGGCGGTGTGCACGAGGTCTTCGCGCGGCAGGCGGCGCGCACGCCCGGCAGGACGGCGCTCGTCTGCGAGGGCGAACGGCTGACCTACGCGGAGCTGGACGCGCGCGCCTCGGCGCTCGCCGCGCGGCTCGGCGCGGACCCGGGTGTGGCGGGCCGCCTGGTGGGGGTGCGCATGGAACGCGGCGCCGGATTCGTCGTCGCGCTCCTCGCCGTGCTGAAGGCCGGGGCCGGGTACCTCGTGCTCGACCCGGGCTTCCCCGAGCAACGGCTGCGCGCCGTCGTGTCCGACGCGGGCGCCACCGCCGTCCTCACCGCGGAGGGGATCGAACGCCTGCCGCACGACGCCCGCCACGACGGGGTCGCCTGCGTCATGTACACCTCCGGCTCCACCGGCAGGCCCAAGGGCGTCGCCGCCCCGCACCGGGCGATCGTGGCCACGGTGACAGGCCAGGACTACGTGCCGTTCGACGCCGTGTGGCTGCAGTGCTCCCCCGTGTCGTGGGACGCCTTCGCCCTGGAGCTGTGGGGGCCGCTGCTGTCCGGCGGCACCTGCGTGCTGCATCCGGGGCAGCGGCCCGACCCGATGATGATGGCCCGGCTGGCCGCCGAGCACGGCGTCACCTGCATGTACCTGTCGAGCAGCCTGTTCAACGTGATCGTGGACGAGTACCCCGGCGCGCTCGCCGGCGTACGGCACCTGATCGTCGGCGGCGAGGCGCCGTCGCCCGCGCACGTCCGCCGCGCCCTCGACCGTCATCCCGGGCTGCGGGTCAGCAACGGCTACGGGCCCGTCGAGAACATGATCTTCATGACCACGCACCCGATCACCGCCTGCGACGGCCCCGTGCCCATCGGCGCGCCCCTGCGCGGCAAGCGGGTGCACGTCCTGGACGCGCGGCTGCGGCCGGTGGCCGACGGGGAGGTCGGCGAGCTGTACGCCGCCGGTGAAGGGCTGGCCCTGGGCTATCTCGGGCAGCCAGGGGCGACGGCCGAGCGGTTCGTGGCCGACCCGTTCGGCGCGCCGGGCGAGCGCATGTACCGCACGGGCGACCTCGTACGGCGCCGCGCGGGGACGCTGGAGTTCGCCGGGCGGGCCGACGAGCAGATCAAGATCCGCGGGTTCCGGATCGAGCCGGACGAGGTGGCCTCCGTGCTGGCCGCGCACCCGTCGGCCGGTCAGGTGAGCGTGGTGGCCAGGCAGGACACACCCGGCGAGCGGCGGCTGGTCGCGTACGTGGTGCCGCGCCCCGGGCACACCGTGGACGGGGAGGCGCTGCGGGCCCACGCCTCGGCCGCCCTGCCGTCGTACATGGTGCCGTCGGCGTTCGTGGTCCTGGAGGCGTTGCCGTTGACCGCGACCGGCAAGCTGGACCGGGCGGCCCTGCCCGCGCCTGCGTACGGGCCGGCCGGCTCCTCCGGAGGGCCGCGCGACGAGGTGGAACGGCGGCTGTGCGATCTGTTCGCCGACGTCCTGCGCGTGCCGGACGTGGGGGTGGACGACGACTTCTTCGCCATGGGCGGCGACTCCCTGACGGTGGCCAGGCTCCTCAGCAGGATCCATGCCGAGCTGGGCGTGGAGGTGGGCGTACGCGCCCTGTTCGAAGGGCCGACGGTGGCCGCGGTCGCCGCCCTCGTCCCGGCCGCGCGCCCCGCTCCCCCGCCCGCCGCCGACCCGGCCGGCGGCGCGCCCGCCGGCGGGGAGCTGCCGCTGTCGTTCGCGCAGCGCCGTCTGTGGTTCCTCGACCAGATCGAGGCGGGCGTGGCCTACAACATGCCCATGCTGGTACGGCTCAGCGGCCCCGTGGACGCGGCGGCCCTGCGCGGGGCGCTGGAGGATGTGGTGGCCCGGCACGAGCCGCTGCGCACGGTCTTCACCGTCCACGACGGGGAGCCCGCCCAGAGGGTGCTGCCGCCGGAGCAGGCCAGGCCCGGGTTCCAAGCCGCCGACGTGACCCGGGACGAGCTGGACGCGCGGGTGTCCGAGGCGGCGAGGCACCGCTTCGACCTGGGCGCGGAGCTGCCGATCCACTCCGTGTTGTTCACGACCGGGCCGGACGAGCACGCGCTGCTGCTGGTCATGCACCACATCGCCACCGACGGGTGGTCGTTGCCGCCGTTCATGCGCGACCTGTCGCAGGCCTACCGGGCGCGGCTCGCCGGCCGGCCCGCCGAGCTGCCTCCCCTGCCCGTCCGGTACGCCGGCCACGCGGTGCGGCACCGTACGCGGGTGGACGCGCTGCCGGCCGCCGAGCTGCGCTACTGGCGCGAGACGCTGGCCGGGCTGCCCGAGCCGCTCCCCCTGCCGCGCAGGCCGGAGACCCGCGGACCGGAAACCCGCGGACCGGAGACCCGCGGACCGGATTCCCGCAGGCCGACGACGGCGGGCGCCGCCGGCACGGTGCTCAGGCAGGTCGGCCCCGGCCTGCACCGGCGGCTGGTGGAACTGGGCAGGGAACGC
Organism: Nonomuraea mesophila; assembly: GCF_004352805.1. Lineage (NCBI taxonomy): Bacteria > Bacillati > Actinomycetota > Actinomycetes > Streptosporangiales > Streptosporangiaceae > Nonomuraea > Nonomuraea mesophila. The sequence goes on along the minus strand of NZ_SMLD01000124.1, from coordinate 661 downwards.
GGGGCCACGCTGTTCATGGTGGTGCAGGCGGGTCTGGCCGTGGTGCTCGAACGGGCGGGCGCGGGCCACGACCTGCCCATCGGGGCTCCGGTCGCCGGGCGGTCCGGCGACGAGGTGGGCGACCTCGTCGGGTTCTTCGTCAACCTGCTCGTCCTGCGTACCGACCTGTCGGGTGATCCGTCCGCCGGCGAGCTGGTGTCGCGGGTGCGGGAGACGGATCTGGAGGCGTTCTCGCACCAGGAGGTGCCGTTCGAGCGGGTCGTGCAGGAGCTCGCCCCGGTACGGCGTCCCGGGCGGCATCCGCTCGTCGACGTGGTGCTGGCGCTGCAGAACAACTTGCGGGCGGAGCTGTCGCTGCCCGGCGTCGAGGCGCGGGTCGAAGTGGTCAGGACCGGAGCAGCCCGGTTCGAGCTGCTGGTCGACGTGACCGACGACTACGGACCCGACGGGACGCCCGCCGGGATCGCCATGACCGTCGAGTACCGCCTGGACGCCTTCTCCGAGCCGGTGATGGAGTGGCTGGCGGACGCGCTGGTGCTGGCTCTGGAGGCCATGGCCGCCGACCCCGGCACACCGGTCTCCGCCATCGACCTGCCCCCCGTACCCGAACCGTCCGTCCTTCCCCCACCCGCAGCCACAGCCACAGAGCCCACCGCTGAGC
>NZ_SMLD01000123.1:0-27512 GCF_004352805.1 Nonomuraea mesophila | reverse complement strand
GGGGGTGGGAGCGGTTCTTGATGCCGGCCGGCGGTGTCTGAACGGGTAGTCAGGCGGTCCTGCGTAGCCAGAGTGTGTGCGCGGTCCAGGCCGCCGCGGCGCCGGTCGCGTACCAGAAGAGGTCGGGCGGGTTGAACGTGCTGCCCAGCAGGGGACGCAGCACGGCCGGGATCGTCCAGAGCTGGGCGAACTCGATCAGCCAGCTCGCGCCTGCCGACGACACCGCCGCCACCCAGGGCCTCAACCGGGGACGGACCAGGATCACGAGCGTGTAGATCAGCACGGTGTAGAGGGCGTCGCCCGCGTATTTCGGCACGAGGCCGTCGAACAGCGCGCGCACCCCCAGTCCGGCGGCGACCGTCAGGGCGGCGGCGCAGAGAACGAGCAGGCGGGGCATGCGATCACGGTAGCGCCGCGGCTGTCCTCCCTTGGCTTTCCCCCACCGTCACATGGCGGAGGCGGCGAGTCGCCGCGCCGGCACCCGCACGGCGGGCTGGACACCGGCCACTTCGCCGGAGACCCAACGGGCTTCGCGCCGAGGCCGTCATCGAGTTCTTCGCCGACCCCCAGGCCGGAACCGGGTCTCGACGATCCGGAAGACGGGATGGCGATGGGCGATCCGGCGGAACCGTTCCAGTGGCGCCGTCGGCTGGAGACCCAGGTGAGGTCTCGCACCGGGCGCGATCGCGAGGTAACGACGCAGGATCTCGGCACGGTGCTCGGGTGGGATCTCCTCCAGCGTGACCGGGATCTCGCGCCCCCGGCGTAACAACACGGCCTGGCCGCCCGCCGCGCGGACGTTGCGCACCCAGTTCGCGTCCGGCCCGAGCATGGACACGAGGTATCCGGCGCCTTCGTGCTGGGCGATCGCGACGGGCACCGGAGTGGGTTTTCCGCTGCGCCGTCCCACCACCGTGAGAACGGCGCCCTGACGCGGTGCCGACCACCCGAACCGGTACAACACCGCGTCCAGCCGGTTCACCAGCCGCATGAACGTGTTGGGCCGGTCGCCCCGGTACGACCAGCGTTTGAACGCCGAGATCCCGCGCACGACGGCGAGTCCGGCGGACCGGGAACCGCGCCGCCGCGTACTCATGCCGGCCTTCTCCACAGCAGCACGACCGCCGCGAGACCGGCCACGCAGGGGAGGACCTGCAGCCAGCCCAGCAGCGGCGCCAGACCGACCTCGCCGTTGATGTCCTGGATGGTCAGGGCCGAGACCGCGACGCAGGCCGCGACGGCGAGCATGCCGGACGCCAGCCAGCGGGCCCAGCCCTTGCCGGCGCGGGTCGCCCACACGGTGCCGAGCCAGCCCAGCAGGCCCATCGCGCCGATGACGGACAGGATCACCGTGTAGGCGGTGACGGCGGCGTCGATCTCCGCCGGCCCGTAGGCCGGGTAACCCGCCTGGACGTGACCGGCGAGGCCGGCCCGGTAGACGAAGGCGGAGAGGGTGGCGATCAGCGTGAGTGCGGCGCCGCCGTACATCCAGGTGAGGGCTCCTCGTTTGTGGTGTCGCGTGGCCGGTGCGTTCATGTCCGTGTCCTTCCTTCATGATTCTTACGGCGTATGTTTGCTACGGCCCCACTATACTTATGACGTAAGAATCGGTGCTGTGAGAAGGGCCACCATGTCGTCGAAGAGCACCCGGATTCCCAAGCGCACCCGCGGCCAGAACGCCGGGCTGACCCGCCAGGCGATCCTTCAGGCGGCCCTGGACCTGGCCGACCGCGAAGGGCTCAAGGCGTTGTCCATGCGCCGCATCGCGCAGGAGCTCGGGGTCGAGGCGATGTCCCTCTACCAGCACGTGGGCGGCAAGGAGGCCCTGCTGGACGGCCTGGTCGAGCAGCTCTTCACGCAGGCGGCGCCGCCGCTGGCCGAGGCCTCCTCGTGGCAGGAGGGCCTGCGCGAATACGCCTGCACGCTGAGGCGCGTGCTGCTGGCGCACCCGGACGTCGTCCCGCTGGTGGCCGGCCGGCCCGCGATCACTCCGCGCAACCTGCGTCTCATGGAGGAGGCGCTGCGCATCCTGCGGGCGGCGGGGCTGCCGCCCGAGCGGGCCCTGGACATGTTGTACGCGGTGACCGGCTTCGTCGTCGGCCACGTCGTCATCCTGGCCGCCGGCGGGCGTGACCGGCACGCGCCGGCCGACCGGCTGCAGGCGATCCCCGACCCCGACCTGCGAGAGACTCCGCTCCTCGCCGAGGCCACCCGGGCCCAGCCGGACGGGGCGGGCGGGCGCGACGATTCGGACCCCCGTTTCGGCTTCGCGCTGGAGGCCATGTTGCGCGGCTTCGCCGCACCGTGACCTGCCCGGGAGCCCGACCCCGCGGCACCTTCCCTGCCCCCTTCGCGAACCCGGACGCGAACGCGGCGCTGAGCTGGACCCGACCCGGACCCGACCCGGACGAGACCCGGACGCGAACCCGGCGCTAACCCGAAACGCCCCCCGCCTCGCGATATAGGATCTTTCCTTTGGTATGTGCACGCCTGTCGGAAAGGTCTCCATGTCCCACCCCCTCAGCCGGCGGTCCGCACTGCTGGGCGCCGCGGGCGTGGCCGGCGTCGCTCTCTGGGACACACCAGCCGAGGCGACCGGGCGCGCCGCGTTCGACGTCGCGCGCGAGCGGTGGGTGAGCCTGCTGGCCGGCGGATCGTACGACCCCGCCTACGCCGACAAGACGCGGGCCGTCGAAGGCTCGGCCCACGCGGTGCTGCGCAAGATGAAGTTCGCCCCCGGCCGCCCGAGCCTCTGGCCCGACCTGCCGCTCGACGACCCCCGTACCGGCAACTTCAACCGCGCCTACAACCGCATGCGCACCCTGGCGCTCGGCTGGGCCACGCCGGGCACCGCCATGCACGGCAACCGGGAGGTCGCCGAGACCGCCGCCAGGGCGCTCGACTTCCTGTACGAGCACGCCTACAACGAGGACCTCGACCGGCGGGGCAGCAACTGGTTCTGGTGGGAGATCGGCGTGCCGCGCGCGCTGACCGACACCTGCGCCCTGCTGTACGACGGCCTGCCGGAGGACCGCCTCAAGCGCTGGCTGCGTCCGTTGCGCCGCTGGTGCCCGGACCCGGAGCGCCGCGTCAGTCACCCGGGCGTCGTGGAGACCGGCGCCAACCGGGCGGGCAAGGCCATGGCGGTGGCGATGCGCGGGCTGCTCACCCACGACGCGCGCCTCGTCAAGCGGGCCAAGGACGCGGTCTCCGACCTGCTGCGGACGACCAAGGGCCGCGGCGACGGCTTCTACCGTGACGGGTCGTTCATCCAGCACGACGTCTACCCCTACAACGGCAGCTACGGCGTGGACTACCTGGAGAGCGTCGCCAAGCTGATCGCCATGCTCGCGCAGTCGCCGTGGGAGATCCGCGGCATCGGCAACGTCTACGACATCGTGGACCGTTCGTTCGTGCCGTTCGTGTTCGACGGGCTGATGATGGACTGCGTACGCGGCCGGGCCGTCTCACGTCAGGGCCACCGCGACTACCACGCGGGGCAGGCGGTGGTGGAGGCCGTCCTCACTCTGCTGGAGGCGGCGCCCGAGAGCCACGCCCGGCGCTGGAAGCCGCTGGTGAAGGGCTGGCTCACCCGCAACCAGGCCATCCCGTACGACACGCTCGCGCCGCTGGCGAGCGTCGCGAAGGCCAACGCCCTGCTGGCGGACCCGTCGGTGCCGGTCGGGGCGCGTACGACGGGCACGTACGTCTTCGCCGACATGGACCGGGTCGTGCACCGCCGCCCCATGTGGGCGTTCGCGATCGCGATGAGCTCGGAGCGTATCGGCGCGGCCGAGGCGATGAACCGGGAGAACCTGCACGGCTGGTACACCGGCGACGGCATGACCTACCTCTACACCGGTGACCTCACGCACTGGAACGACGAGCTGTGGCCGACGATCGACCCGTACCGGCTGCCCGGCACGACGGTCGACCGCCGCAAACGCGCCGACCTCCGGCACGGCGAGCCCCGCCTGCCACCGACCCCCTGGGCGGGCGGGGTGGCGCTGGACGGCGAGTACGGTGCCGCGGCCATGAAGCTGGTCGCCGACGGCTCCTCACTGCGGGCCAAGAAAGCCTGGTTCCTGCTCGATGACGCGGTGATCGCGCTGGGCGCCGGGATCACCGCCTCCGACGGGCGCCGCGTCGAGACCGTCGTGGAGAACCGCAACACCCACGACCGGCATCCGCCGCTGTGCCGGGGCGGCGGCTGGCTCCACCTGTCCGGCGTGGCCGGCTACGCGCTGCTCGACGGCGCCGACGCGAAGGTGATCCGCGAGAAGCGCACCGGCCGCTGGCGCGACATCGACAAGGGCGCCACCACGGGAGGCGACAAGACCCGCGTCACCAGGCACTACACGACGATCGTCGTGGACCACGGCGTCGATCCGCGCAAGAAGCGTTACGCCTACGCCGTGCTGCCCGGCGCGACGGTCGCGCAGACCGCGGCCTACGCCGGGCAGGTCAAGATTCTCGCCAACTCGGGAGCCGCGCAGGCCATCTCCCGTGACGGCCTGCTCGCCGCCGTCTTCTGGCGCGCGGGGACCGTCGAGACCGCCGACGGGCCGCTGCGCGCCGACGGCCCGTGCACGCTGGTGGTCCGCCGCGACAAGGACCAGGTACGGCTGGCGGTCTCCGACCCGTCCAGGACCGCCGACGAGGTGAAGATCACGCTGCCCTGGGCGGTGAAGTCGCTGAAGGACGGCGACCGCGGCGTACGCAGGGCCAAGAAGGCGGTCAAGGTGGAGCTCGGGCGCAGCCGTGGGCACGCCAAGACCGCTGTGGTGCGCGTCTGAGGGCCCGGTCGCGCCCGCACTGCGTGGGGGTGCGCGTATGAAGGGCCGGTCGTGCCCAGAAGGCCGGTCGCGCCCGCACCGCGGTGCGGGCGCGACCGGGTCAGTCCGGGTACGGACCCCGCGCCGCGTGGGCGGCCGGTTCCGGCAGCCGCCAGTCCGCCGTCCACAGGCGTGCCCCCGAGCGACGGTCGAGGCGGCGCAGGAACGACACCACGCCCGCGGTGCCGGTGCTCCAGGTGCAGGCCGCCTTGTCGAGGTCGTTGCCGGGGAAGACCGGCTGCGCCGGCTCCCCGCCGGCCCGTACGAGCATCAGTTCGAGCGCGCGTGCTCCACACCGCCGGGACGATCGCGATCGTGGGGCTGTCCGGCAACGAGCTGCGGGCCAGCTACTTCGTCGGCTACTACCTCAAGCGGCACGGCTACCGGGTGATCCCGGTCAATCCCCGGGAGAAGGAGATTCTCGGGCGGACCAGCTACGCGAGCCTGCCGGAGGTGCCCGTGCCGGTGGACATCGTGAACGTCTTCCGCGCGCCGGACGCGCTGCCCGGCATCGCGCGTGACGCCGTGGCGATCGGCGCCGGCGCCCTGTGGTGCCAGTTCGGCGTGATCAACGAGGAAGGCGCCTGGATCGCCGAGGAGGGCGGCGTGACGGTGATCAAGGATCTCTGCATCAAGGTCGAGCACGCGCGCTACGTCGGCCGGATGCACTGGCTCGGCATCAACACACAGCGCATCACGTCCGTACGCTCCGGGCTCCAGTAGTGGTCCTGCGGTCGCGGGCGCCCTCGGCGCGCTAGCGGCACGCGATCGACGGGCTAGGGCTGTCGGTGAAGCTTGATCTTCGTGTGGTCTCCACCCGCGTGCGGCGGGCGGAGCCGGCCGACACCCCTACACCGTGAGGAATAAGTATGACGTCTGTGCTGGGAAGACTCAGCGACCGGCTGCTGGCGATGATCGTCCCGCAGGAAAGCGCCGCTGCGGTGGAGTGTTACTACATCTACAAGTGCATCTACCCCATCAGGCTCCGTGCCCACTGCTGTGACGGGAGCTGCACGAAGTACGAGATCATCAGCGAGAACGGCTGCTGATCTCCTGGCCGAGGTGAACCCTTCTCCGTGCCTGCCTGTCGCGCCATGGCCGCCCGGTTGATCCGGGGCCGCCCGGCGTGACGGGCAGGCATACTTGCGTCATACCCGGAACATACCGCCACCGACCATGATTCCGGTCGGAGGTGGAGCGATGTTCACATTGCTGGGACGTCTGACGGTGGCGGACGGCGGCGGCAGGACGATCGCCGTCCGGGCCGCCAAGCAGCAGGCTGTGCTGGCCGTTCTCATTCTGCGTCCGGGCGAGGTCGTCACCCTTGACCGGCTGATGGCCGAGCTGTGGCAGGACGAGCCGCCTGCCACGGCGAAGGCGAGCGTGCAGACGTACGTGTACCGCCTGCGGCGCGCTCTGGGCCCGCTCGCCGCCGACGGCGTGACCCTGGCCACCGTCGGGAACGGCTACACCCTGATCGTGCCTGACCGGGCGGTCGACGTCAGGAGGTTCGAGTCGGCCGTCGCCGAGGGGGCGGACGCCTTGACGGAGGGCGAGGCGGACGCGGCGGTCAGATCGTTGCGGGAGGCGCTCGCGATATCGCGCGGCCCCCTGCTGCCGGAGATCGACGTCGAGATCGTGCGCGACGAGCGGCGCCGCCTGGACGAGCTTCATCTGACCGCCCGCGAGCTGTGCGTCGAGGCCGAGCTACGGCTCGGCCACCACAACCGGGTCATCCCCGAGCTGGAGCGGCTCGTCGAGGCCCATCCTTTCCGCGAGGCCTCCTGGGCGATGTTGCTGCGGGCGCTCGCCGGCCGCGGCCGCCGCGCCGAGGCCCTCGCCGCCTACCGCCGGCTGCGCCACATCCTCGGCTCGGAGCTCGGCATCGAGCCGGCCGACGCACTACGCCGGCAACATCAGGAGATCCTCCAGGGCGACGGCGTTCTCGTCATCGGATACCTCCGATGAAACCCCCGCCTTCAGACGGGGGAGGAATCGGACCCCTGCGGAGCAGGACAGGGGCAGCCGATTCGCCGCCAGGCGAACCGGCGTCAAAACGCCGCACGACATCGCACGGTTCGGTAGTATGTTCGACGGTGGTGATGACCAAGCCACCGGACGAATGATCAGAAGCACCCTCGCCGCAGGGCTTGCGGAGAGGTGAAACGCCTGTGGAGCTGGTGTAAGACCTCAACGAGAGTTCCCTTTCCCGGGCGGGCGACCGGCGGTGAAGCAGGAAGGCCAGTCGGCGACTGGCTGGAATCCCGGTCCTTCAGGGCCGGGAGGATGTCAAGAGTCCTCCGCTCACTTGAGGAGGAGCGGCTTCCGGCGTGTCAGCACACATGAGGGAGGCCGTGCCCGGATGGGCACCGCCTCCGTCATGAGACCCCCGCCCCCTCGGGCTCCTGGTAGCCGCTGGCCTGCAGCCGGAACAACCGGGCGTAGCCGCCCGCGGCGGCCATGAGCCGGGTATGGGTGCCGGACTCGACGACGACGCCGTTCTCGATCACGACGATCAGGTCCGCGTCGCGGACGGTGTTGAGCCGGTGCGAGATGAGCAGAGTGGTGGCGCCGTCGCCCTGGCGGCGCGTCCTGGCGTGGACGTCGGCCTCGGCCTCGGGATCCAGCCCGGCCGACGGCTCGTCCAGGACCATGAGGTCGCGGCGGCCGCGGAACATCGCGCGGGCCAGGGCCGTGCGCTGCCACTGACCGCCCGAGAGCACGACGCCGGTCTCCGGGTCGCCCTTGTCCTCCTCGCTGAAGAAGACCCGCGTGAGCAGGGTGTCGTAGCCGCGCGGCAAGGAGGAGAGCGTGCCGTGGACACCCGCCCGCTGAGCCGCCGCCTCCACGCGGGTCCGGTCCTCGCGGGCGGCGACGTGGCCGAGGGAGATGTTGTCGGCGGCGGTCATGTCGTACGTCATGTGGTCCTGGAAGACGCCGCTGATCCGGCGCCGCAGATCCTCGGGACGGACGTCGCGGATGTCCACGCCGTCCCAGGTGATGCTGCCGCGCTGCGGATCGTAGAAGCGGCAGAGCAGCTTGACCAGGGTGCTCTTGCCGGCGCCGTTCAGGCCGACGACGGCGACCGCCGCGCCGGCCGGGATGAACAGGTTGAGGCCGCGCAGGATCCACGGATGGTCGTCGCTGTAGCGGAACCAGACGTCGGTGAGCCGGATGCCGTGGCGCAGCTCCGGGAGCGGCGCGGACTCGGCGGGGACCGGCAGGTCGGGACCGGTCCGCACCACCGTCACGTAGTGGCCGAACATGATCAGGTCCTGGTGGAGCCCGGCGATGCCGGACACCAGCCCGTTGAGCGCGTTCTGGACGGCGGCGACGGCGGCGATCAGCAGGGACACGTCGCCGACACTCAGCGCGCCGGAACCGGCCGCGACGACCGCCCACACCAGCCCGCCGCCGGCCACCACCGCGGCGAGGAGGGTCAGCAGGCCCTCGACGGACAACTCACGGAGATCCATCCGGCGGCGGGCGTCGTTGGCCGTGCGCAACTCGCTCATCATGCGGTCGCGCAGGAACCCGCCGCTGCCGAAGAGCCGGATCTCCTTGGCCGCCTCGACCGTGCCGAGCAGGTCGCCGTAGAACAGCTGGCGCCGCTCGGCCGGGCCGATGTCCCACAACATCGCCGCCCGGCGACGGGACAGGCGCAGCTGCGCCACCAGCGCGGGCCCTCCCGTGGCCAGCACGATGCCGGTCAGGACGGGGCTGATCACCAGCAGCGATCCGACCATCCCCACGAGGGTGACCGACGACTGGATGATCCTGAACGACCCGGTGATGATGCCCTGCCCCGTCTGCAGGCTGTTCTGCGCCAGCCGCAGCCGGTCGTGGAACTCGGGATCCTCGTACGGCCGCAGGCTCGCGAAGCGCAAGGTCGCGGTGAACAGCTCGGCGGTGGTGTGGGTGGTGAACAGCCGGCCGATCTGGCTGCCGAGATACTGGCTGACCTGAGGCAGGGCGGCCACGAGCACCCCCGCGCCCGCGAGGCCCAGCGCCAGGGCCGTCAGACCCGTCGCCGGCCCGTCGCCGGCCAGGGTGTCGACGACCATCTTGGTCAGCCAGGCCACGGCGATCGGCAGGACCGCCTCGGCCAGCATCACCAGGACGTAGAGGGACATCAGGCCCGGAGCCGTCCTGATGGCGGTCCCCGCGGCGACCCGGGCGATCGTTGTCATGCGCCGCTGGCGGCGGGCAGCGCGTGATCGCTGTCGACCACCGTTCCGTCCGCGCCGACGAGCACGACGGTCGGGTAGCCGACGATCTTGAAGGCCGTCTGGACGGGCCCCTGCGGATCCTCGGAGATGACCCTCGCCACCTGCGAGAGTCGCTCGACGTACGGCGCGGGGTCATCGCCGGAGGTCGCGGTGACCACGGCGAGCACCTCGTCGGGCGTACGCCGTGCCCGCTCGACGAACTGGGGCAGCAGGTCCTCGCACGGCTTGCACCCCACCGAGAAGAAGCCGACCATGGCGGGCCCGCCGAGCAGTTCCCCCGAGATCGGCTCACCGTCCGTCGTCATGGCCGCGAACTCCGGCACGTCGTCACCCTGCGCGAGTCCTCCGCCGGCCGGCGGGCCGGACAGGTCCTGTCGTCCGCCCTGCTGACGGAGGCGGCGGATCACCCCCACGGTCAGCAGCAGATTCACCATGCACAGCAGCCCGATCAGCACGACCGCGGCGACCAGGTACGGCATCACACACTCCCCCGTGTTTCCATGAACAACCCAGCGATGTCGTCGAAGGCGATCAGCATGATCGCTCCCGCCAGCCCGGCCGGCACCGCGACCGCCAGCCCGGCGGCCGCCGGCGGACCGCCGGAGTAGATGAGTCCCGTGCCGCCCAGCGCCACGACGAGCAGCAGCAGGGAGTTGCGGACCAGGTGCACCCGTCCGAGCGGGGTCGCGGAGAAGCCGAAGCAGCGGCACGGCGCGCGTACGCCCTGACGGATCGAGACGCCGATCACCACGGTGAACCCGGCGAGCAGGATCGCGCTCAGCGTTAGCCCCGCCTGCGGGACCACCATGAGGACGACCGCCACCGCCTCGCCGACCGCCACCGCACCGGCGGCCGGCAGGCGCAACCCCTCAGGCAGCATCACCAAGGACGCCGCGAACGACCGTACGGCCGCACCGTTACGGAGTTTGGTGAAGGCGGAGACCGCGAAGACGACCCCCAGCAGAACCTGACATGCGACGAGCAAGAGACCCACGATGGTCAAGGGTCTCCGGTTCCTCTAGCGCGTCTCTAGCGCGCCGCTGGCGTACGGCGGTCGCTCAGGCGAGGCGTTTCCGGCCGGATGTGGAGGGCAACCGCCTGTGCATGATGCGCGAACTTCTGAAGGGCGCGGTGTGCGGCTCGGTCGCCACCGCGGCGATGAGCGGGGTCATGGTGGCGGGAAGCCGCATGGGCCTCATGCGGGACCAGCCGCCCAAACGGATCGCCCGGGCGGCCCTGCCTGGCCGCAAGCACCAGCAGAAGGCGGGTGAGGGCGTCGCGGGCGCGCTCGCCCACCTCGGGTTCGGCGCCACCGCCGGCGCGTTGTACGGCGTGCTGGCCCGGGGGCATCGTGCCCCGGCCGCGGTCGGCGTCGCTTACGCCCTGGCGATCTGGGCCTCCAGCTATCAGGGCTGGATCCCCCGCATGGAGATCCTGCCGCCCGCCTCCAAGGACCATCCGGGCCGGCAGGCGGTCATGGTCGCGGGGCACGTGGTGTACGGCACGGTGCTGGCGCTGACGATGAACCGGCTCAGCACGCGGGCGGCCCGGGTGACGGAGCGCGAGACGTGGGCGAGCCCGCCCCGTTACGAGAAAGAGCGGGCGGGGCAGCAGGTCGCACAAGGGGAGATGAGATGAGTCATCACGTACCGGAGCACGACCCTCGTTCGCGCTTCGAGGACGAAGGGATACCGGATCTGCAGGACGGCACCCCTCAGCAGCAGTGGGCGGTCGATCCGCAGGAGGCGCCCCTCCCGGCGGACGAACCGGTCGCCGTGGAAGATTTCGGCACCACGGACGACGAGCAGATCCAGGGCGAGTCGCTGTCCGGACGGCTCGAACGGGAGGTCTCCGAGGAGCAGCCCATGTTCGGGATGGAGGAGCCCGCCGGCCGTCTCGTGGCCCCGGACGAGGGCACGCGGGCGGACGCCGAGCCCGACGAGGTCGCCATGGAGGCCGGACCGGACGCCGGCGGCTTCACGGCCGAGGAAGCCGCCATGCACGTCGAACCGGAGTGACCCGGGCGACCGAGGTCGAACCGGTGCGGGGTGGTGGCCCAGGCCGAATCGCGTGAGGCGGGGGCCAGATCGAGCCGGGGCGACCGGCGCCTTGGGTGGTCGGCAGGGCGCGGGTGCCGGTCAGGAGCCGGGGTTCTCGGTGAGGAGGTGTTGTTCGAGCACCGCGTCGAGCTGCAGTTCGCGGTAGCCGGCCGTGTCGAACAGGACCGTCAGCCGGTCCTCGCCGCGCTGGATGACCTCGCCGGAGCCCCACGTACGGTGCTCGACCCGGGCGTGCGCGGGGAACGGCCCGCTCTCCTCCTGCTGCTGCCCGGTGGCGCCCGCCCGGCACCTGTCGCAGTTGCCGCAGGGGTCGGAGAGTTGCTCGCCGAAGTAGCCGAGCAGGAAGCGCCTGCGGCAGTCGCCGGTCTCGGCGTAGCGGCGCATCATCTCCAGCCGGGTGCGTTCGACGTCGCGCCGCCGCCCGGCCAGCTCCCTGGCCAGCTCCGCCGCGGTGTGCGGGGCGGGCGAGCCGGGCACCGGGTCGATCCGCCGTGTGCCCAGGCGTACCGCGCCGGCCCTTTCCAGCAGGTCGAGCAGCATCGTCAGGCGGCGTGACGACAGTCCGGTGCGCTCGCGCAGCGCCCTGCGGTCGCTTCCCGGGCCGGCGTCGGCGACGGCCTGCGCCACCGCGGTCAAGGTCTCCAGATCCGGCACGGCCCCCGTGAAGTAGCGCTGCAGGCCCAGGTCCTCGGGCCGGTAGAACAGCACCGCCCAGGCCGCCTCGCCGTCCCGGCCCGCCCTGCCGATCTCCTGGTAGTACGAGTCGGGCGAGCCCGGCACCTCGGCGTGCACGACGAACCGCACGTCCGGCTTGTCGATCCCCATGCCGAACGCGCTGGTGGCGACCACGACGTCCAGGTCGCCGGCCATGAACCGGCCGTGCACGTCGTCGCGCTCGGACCGGCGCAACCCGGCGTGGTAGGCGGCGGCGCGCACGCCCGCCTCGCCGAGCAGCCCGCTCAGGCGGCCGGTCTGCCTGCGTACCGCCGTGTACACAATGCCGGGCGCCGCCCGCTCGGCGACCGCGGCGGCGACCGTGGAGACGATCTCGTCGGCGGGGTCGTCCAGCGCCCGGCGCACCGTGAGCGAGATGTTGGGCCGGTCGAACCCCTGGACGATCTCCACGGGCTCGCGCAGGCCCAGGCGTTCGACGATCTCGGCCCGCACCGGCGGGGCCGCGGTGGCGGTCAGCGCGGCGATCGCCGGGCGGCCCAGCGCCTCGGCCACCGCCCCGAGCCGCAGGTAGTCGGGGCGGAAGTCGTGCCCCCACGAGGAGATCAGGTGGGCCTCGTCCACCACGAGGAGCGAGGGCTCGGCGGCGGCCAGGTCGCGTACGACATCGGGCCGGGCCAGCTGCTCCGGCGCGCAGAACAGGAACTCCGTCTCACCCGCCCGCAGCGACTCGAAGGTCGTCCGCCGCTCGCCCGCCGAGGTGCCGGCGTCCAGGCTCGCCGCCTCCTCGTCACGCTCGCGCAGCGCCTCGACCTGGTCGCGCTGCAGGGCGATCAGCGGCGAGACCACCACGGTGGGGCCCCGCAGGAGCAGCGCGGGCACCTGGTAGATGGCCGACTTGCCGCTGCCGGTCGGCATCACCGCCAGTACGTCGCGGCCCCGCGCCAGCGCCGTCATCGCGGCGAGCTGCCCCGGGCGCAGGCCGGCCAGTCCGAGGGCCTGCCGCGCCACCCGCTCGCACGCCGCGCCCGTCTCCTCCATCGGCCCTCCCCCTCACGCCTGCCGGGTGACTGCCCCGGCAGGCGGCCGGCATGTCATCCGGCGGCACGCGGGCGTGACTTCGGCCGCTCACTTCGGCGGCTCACTTCGGTGACCGGGGAAGTGTGAGAAGGCGGTTGAGGGGACTGCCCCAGGGTACGGGAGGGGACTCGGCGCACTTCAGCGCTGGGCGTGCACGAGCTAGGAACTTTCATGAGACTGGATCTCAGTGTCAGCATGTCGGCCGGCGCTCCCGTCGTCGGGGTGAGCGGCGAGGTCGATCTGCTCACCGCCGATGATCTGTACGAATTCCTCGCTACGGTGATCCGCCAGCGTGGCCCGCGGCTGAGCGTGGACCTGCGGCGCGTGACGCACATGGACTCGCGCGGCGCCGCCGCCATGCTGCGGGCCCGCCGGTTGGCGCGCTCGCTCGGCGGGAACCTCACGCTGGTCGGTCCCAGCGCCCCGGCGGCGTTGGTGCTCCAGGCCGTCCTGCCCGAACAGGACCTCGCACCGCCAGGCCGGGCCACGCCGGCCGCACGCCGCCACTAGCCGGTACCGCACGCCGCCACCCGCCGTACCGCGCCGCCACCCGCTGTAGCGACCGCCACCCGTCGCACCGGCAGGGGCCGGGGTTGTGTGTGCCGGCGGAGGGCAGGGGAGCGGGATGCGAGCGCCGTCCTCTCCCCGCGTGTCCCTTCCCGTGATGTACCACCGCTGGTCGCGGATGACGTTCATCCACTGGCGCTACCGGCCCGAGCAGGTGCAGGCGCTGCTGCCGGCCCAGCTCAGGGTCGAGCCCTTCGACGGGTCGGCATGGGTGGGGCTCACGCCGTTCCTCATGCGCGACGTCCGGGTGCCCGGCGTGCCCGCGCTGCCCTGGTTGTCGACGTTCCCCGAGACGAACCTGCGGACGTACGTGCGCGATGCGCGGGGGCGTACCGGCATCTGGTTCCTGTCCCTGGACGCGGGACGCCTGCCCGCGGCGCTCGGCGGGCGGGGCGGTTACCGGCTGCCCTATCACTGGTCCGACATGTCGGTCGAGGCGGAGGACGGCCACACCCGCTACAGGTGCCGCCGGCGCCTGCCCGGGCCGGCCGGCGCGCGGTGCGACGTGGACGCCGGGATCGGCGTGCCGCTGGTGGAGCACGAACGGGACGAGCTCGCGCACTTCCTGACCGCCCGGTTCCGGCTGTTCAGCCTCGTGGCGGGACGGCTGGCGGCCGCGCAGGTGGAGCACCCGCCGTGGCCGCTGCACCACGCCCACCTGGACGCCGTGGACGAGGACCTGGTCCAGGCCGCGGGGCTGCCCGATCCTGAGGGCCGGCCCCTCGCGCACGCCTCTCCTGGGGTGCCGGTACGGGTGGGCATGTGGAGCTGGTGAATTATTCACTGCGTATATACCTCCGGTGTATAGTCAGGCGGCATGACAGTTCCCTTGGCGTTGCTGGGCCTCCTGGACCGCCGTCCCAGTTACGGCTACGACCTGAAGCGCGACTACGACACCTACTTCGGCAGGGGAAAGCCGCTCCCCTTCGGGCAGGTCTATTCGACGCTCGGCCGCCTGGCCAGGGACGGCAAGGTCACGGCGGGGCAGAGCGAGCGCGGCGACGGCCCTGACCGCAAGCGCTACGCCATCACCCCGGAGGGCAGGCACGAGGTGGAGGCCTGGCTGACCGAGCCGGTGGCGGCGGAGCCGTACCTGCAGACGGTGTTGTTCACGAAGGTCGTGCTGGCGCTGATGCTGGGCCACGACGCGCAGCGTTTCCTCGACATCCAGCGCGCCACGCACATGCGGCGCATGCGGGAGCTGTCGGAGGTCAGACGCGGCGGCGCCCTCGTCGACGCCCTGCTGGCCGACCACGGCATGTTCCACCTGGAGGCGGACCTGCGCTGGATCGACGTGACGGCGGCCCGCCTGGGCGCGCTGGCGGAAACGGTCCGGCCCGCATGACCGTGGACGCCCTCCCCGTGCCGGGCCCGCTGCTGGAGGCACGATCCGTCGAGCGTTCGTACGGGAAGACGCCGGCGCTGCGCGCGGCGAGCCTGTCCGTGACGGCGGGAGAGATCCTGGCGATCATGGGCCCGAGCGGCTCGGGCAAGTCCACGCTGCTGCACTGCCTGGCCGGCATCTTCACCCCCGACGCGGGCGAGGTCTGGTTCGACGGGCGGAGGCTGGACACGCTGAGCGACGCCCGGCGCTCTGAGCTGCGCCGAGGCGCGTTCGGCTTCGTCTTCCAGTTCGGCCGGCTGGTGCCGGAGCTCACGGTGGCCGACAACGTCGCCCTGCCGCTGCTGCTCGGCAGGACCGGGCGCAAGCAGGCCTACCAGCGGGCGCACGGCTGGCTGCGGCGGCTGGAGCTGGAGGAGCTGGGCGAGCGGCGTACGGGCGAGCTGTCCGGCGGGCAGGCGCAGCAGGTGGCGATCGCCAGGGCGCTGGTGACGGGGCCGAAGGTCGTCTTCGCGGACGAGCCCACCGGCGCGCTCGACTCGCTCACCGGCGAGAAGGTCATGGAGCTGCTCGTCGGCCTGGCCCGTGAGGAGGGCACGACGGTGATCCTGGTGACCCACGAGCCCCGCGTCGCCGCCTGCGCGGACCGGGAGGTCATGGTGCGCGACGGCAGGGTCACCGATCCGTTCGCCGGCGAGGCCGTCCGATGACGTTCTGGCTGGGCCTGCGGCTGTCGTTGCGCGGCGGACGGGAGGGCGCGGTCCGGCTGGCGCTCGTCACCGCCGCCGTGGCGATGGGGGTGACGGTGCTGCTGTCCACGGTGGCGCTGTACAACGCCTTCAGGACCACCGCGGACCGCCCGTGCTGGGAGTGCACGACCGGCTCCGCGCCCGCCGGCTGGGCGCTGGGCGCCGCCCCGGGCGCCGTGTTGTGGAACTACCGCCAGGACATGTACGCGGGCCGTCCGATCAAGCGGCTCGACGTCGCCGTGCTCGGCACGCAGACGCCGGCCATGCCCTCGATGCCCGTGATGCCCGGCGTGCCCGCGATGCCCGGTGCGGGACGTCACTACGTCTCGCCCGCGCTCGCCGACCTGATGGAGTCCGTGCCGCACCGGCAGCTCGCCGGCCGTTTCCCCGGCACCCGCGCGGGGCTGGTCGGACGCGCCGCGCTGAGCGGCCCCGACGACCTGGTCGCCGTCGTCGGCAGGACACCCGCAGAGCTGGCCGCCATGGCCGGCACCGTGGCCGTCGACACCGTCGCCACCACCCCGTCCGCGGACGACACCACGGCGCTGTACGAGCACGGCTTCGGCATCGCGGCCGTCGGCCTGATCGTTCCGCTGCTCGTTCTCATCGGCACCGCCACGCGCCTGGCCGCCGCCCGCCGCGAGGCGCGCTTCGCGGCGATCAGGCTGGCGGGGGCCACCGCGCGGCAGATCAACGCCATCGCCTCGGCCGACGCGGCGCTCGGCGCGCTGCTGGGCGCGCTCGCCGGGATCGCGGCCTTCCAGGCGCTGCGGCCGGCCCTGGCCGGCGTCACCGTCACCGGCTCCCGCTTCTTTCCCGACGTGGTCGCGCCCAGCGTGCCGCAGTACGCCGCGGTGGTCGCGGGCGTGCCGCTCGCCGCCGCCGGCGCCGCCCTGTGGTCGCTGCGCCGGGTGCGGATCACGCCGCTCGGCGTGGCCCGCGAGGTACGCGCCTCCGCCCCGGGATGGTGGCGGATCGTCCCGCTCCTGGCCGGGCTGGGACTGTTCGCGGGCCCGGTGTTCGCCGACGGCAAGGAACCGGACGGGGTGCTCGTCGACGCCGGACTGGCACTGATCATGGTCGGCCTCGTGGTGGCCGGGCCGTGGCTGACGCTGCTGTCCGCGCGGCTCGT
Organism: Nonomuraea mesophila; assembly: GCF_004352805.1. Classification (NCBI taxonomy): domain Bacteria; kingdom Bacillati; phylum Actinomycetota; class Actinomycetes; order Streptosporangiales; family Streptosporangiaceae; genus Nonomuraea; species Nonomuraea mesophila. The sequence goes on along the minus strand of NZ_SMLD01000123.1, from coordinate 10,846 downwards.
CGCCCGGGTCGCTCCCGGCGCGGCGACGCTGCTGGCCGCCCAGCGGCTGGCGACCGACCCGAAGAGGGCCTTCAGGTCGGTGAACGGCATCGTGCTCGCGGTCTTCATCGGCACGGCCGTCGCCGGCATCGTCCCCGCCGTCGTCACGGGCCAGGAGGCGGCGGGCGGCGGCACGCTGACCCCGGTCATGCGGGCCTCCTTCGGGTACGGCGAGGCCACCGAGGGCCTGCCGCTGCCGCCCGCCACGGCGTCCGAGCTGCTCGCCAAGATACGCGCCCACCCCGGCGTCACCGTGATGCCGATCCACCGCAGGCCCGGGACAGGGGTGTCCGACCGTCCTCCGCCGTGCGACCCGGGCCCCGGGTGCCGCCCCGACTTCATGCTCGGGCACGTGGTCACGTGCGACGCCCTGACCGCCTTCCCGGCGCTCGGCCGGTGCGCCCCGGGCCGGACGGCGGTGGCGGCCGACTTCAACCGGCTGCTGACCGCCGACAACATGCTCTCCGCCGACCGCAACCTGCCGCTGGTGGACGCGGCCAACACCGCGGCCCCCAGTGGCACGGCCGGCCTGCCCCTGGCGGCGGTGCTGATCCACGCCGGCGACCCGGCCGTCCGCGAGGATCTCCGTACGCTGCTCACCCCGTACGTCGCCCGCTCCGGCAGCGCGGAGGCGCCGCGGACGTTCGGCGAGGTCGCGCAGGCCCGCGCGGTCCTGCTCGACCAGACGGAACGCGTCGCGCTGGCCATCGTCGCGCTGACCCTGCTGGTGGCGGGCTGCGGCCTGCTGGTGTCGGTCACCGGCGGCGTGGTCGAGCGCAGGCAGTCGTTCACCCTGCTGCGGTTGTGCGGCACCCCGGCGCGGACGTTGTCGAGGGTGGTGCTGCTGGAGACGGCCGCTCCCATGGTGCTGGCAGCCCTGGTGGCGGCGGCCGCCGGGTGGGGCGTGGCCGAGCCGATGGTGCGCCGGCTGGCCATCAAGAGCGCGCCGGCGGCGCTGCCCGGCCCCGACTACTTCCTGACCGTCGGCGGCGGGATGCTGGCCGCCCTGCTGGTGGTCCTCGCCGGCCTGCCACTGCTCAAGCGCGTGACCGCCCCTGACAACGCCCGCTTCGAATAGGACTGCCGATGACCATGCCCCTTGCCCGGCGGCTGCTCGCCCCGCTCCTGACGGTCCTCCTCATGGCGGGTCTGCTCACGGCGCCGGAGCCCGCCCGAGCCGCCGACGGCCGCTACGCCGCCGACATCAGACGCACCGAGTACGGCATCCCGCACATCTCCGCGAAGGACCACGGCGGCCTCGGCTACGGCTACGGTTACGCCTTCGCGCAGGACAACCTGTGCGTCATGGCGTCGTGGGCGCTCACCTTACGCGGCGAGCGGTCGCGCCACTTCGGCGCGGAGGCGATGTCGGACGACGCCTCCGACCCGATCCCCAACCTGGCCAGCGACGTCTACCACAAGAGCGTGCACGCGTCGGGCGTGCTGCGCCGGGTGCTCGCCCGGCCCGCGCCGCACGGCCCGAGCGCCGAACTGCGCGCGCTGGTGGACGGCTACGTCGCCGGGTTCAACCGCTACCTGAGTGACACGGGCGTGGACCGGCTGCCCGACCCGGCCTGCCGGGGCAAGGAGTGGGTCGGGCCCATCACCGCCACGGACGCCTGGATGAACCTGCTCGACCTCGGCCGCCTGGCGGGCACTTCCAGGTTGAAGGAGGCCGTCGCCGGCTCCGGGCAGGCCGCGGCCAAGGCGGAGCGGGTGACCGCCCCTGGCAGCAACGCCTTCGCCCTCGGGCGCGAGGCCACCCGGGGCGGCCACGGCATGCTGCTGGCCGACCCCCACTTCCCGTGGAACGGCATCCGCCGCTTCTACCAGGTGCACCTGACCATCCCGGGCGTGCTCGACGTGTCGGGCGGCAGCCTCTACGGCACCCCCATGGTGCAGATCGGCCACAACGCGAGCATGGCCTGGACGCACACCGTCTCCCACGCCCACCGGTTCACCCTCTACAAGCTGAAGCTGGCGCCGGGGCAGCGCACCACGTACCTGGTGGACGGCCGGCCGGAGCCGATGGGCCGGCAGGAGGTCTCGGTCACCGTGCGGGGCGCGGCCGAGCCCGTCACCACGACGCTGTTCACCTCCCGGTACGGCCCGGTGCTGGCGACCGGCTGGACGGAGGAGGAGGCGGTCGCCCTGGCCGACGCCAACGTCGCCAACCTGCGCTTCGCCGACGAGTGGCTGGCCATGGGCGCCGCCCGCGACGTGGCCGCGCTGCGCCGCGCGCAGGAGACGTACCAGGGCATGCCGTTCGTCTACACGCTCGCCACGGACGTCGGCGGCCAGGCGTACTTCGCCGACGCCTCGGTCGTCCCGCACGTCACCGACGAGCAGGCCGAGCGCTGCCGCGCCGAGGACGACCCCCGGATGCTGATCCTGGACGGCTCCACGTCGGCCTGCCTGTGGGGGAAGGACGCGGACGCGATCGAGCCGGGAGTCTTCGGCCCCGCGGCCCAGCCCCGGCTGGTCCGCGCCGACTACGTGGCCAACGCCAACGCCGGCCCCTGGCTGACCAACCCTGAGGCCCCGCTCACGGACTATCCGGATATCTACGGCAACGTGCGGACGAGGCTGGACCTGCGGACCCGGGTCGGCCTCGACATGATCGCGCGGCGGCTGTCGGGCGACGACGGGCTCGGAGCGCCCGGCTTCACCCTGGAGACCCTGCAGAAGACCGCCACGGGCAAGCGCAACCTGAGCGCCGAGCTGCTGCGGCCCGGCCTGCGCGCTTTGTGCAGGGCCAAGCCCGTGATGAAGGCGAGCGACGGCACGAAGGTGGACGTCCGCCGGGCCTGCGCCACGCTGGCCGCCTGGGACGGGCGGGCCCGCCTCGGCAGCCGGGGCGCGATCCTGTGGCGGGAGCTCTTCCTGGCGCTCAACGGCCCGCAGCGGCGGCCCGACGGCTCGCTCGCCCCGCCGACGAGCTGGTGGAAGGTGCCGTTCGACCCCGAGCGCCCGCTCACCACGCCGCGCGGGCTCGACACGACCCACCCGGTGGTGCAGACGGCGCTGGCCGACACGACGCGGTACTTCACCACCCGCGACCTCCCGCTGACGCTCACGCCGGGCCAGGCCCAGCGGTACGGCTCCGTCGCCGTGCCGGGCTGCACCGAGGCGGAGGGCTGCTTCGACCGGATCCGCACCGGCGGCCCGCTCGGCGAGGAGGGCCGTTATCCGGACGTCAACACCGGCTCCAGTTTCCTGATGGCCGTGGAACTGACCCCGGCGGGGCCGCGTACCCGCACCGTGCTGACGTACTCGCTGTCGGCCAACACGGCCTCGCCGCACCACGCCGACCAGACCGAGCTGTTCTCGCGCGGCGGGTGGGTGACGGAACGGTTCACGGAGGCCGAGATCCGGGCGTACCCGGGGCTGGAGACGACGTCGCTGCGGAACCGCTGAACGCGAACGCCGTCACCCGAGGTCCGAGCCCGGTTAGGGCCGCGACACCCGCGGTAGGAGACATCCCTGGTCAGCGTGCTTCTGAGGGCCCCGTCCTGGTCGGGCACTGCTCCGTGAAGGGGGACTGACCCGGCACCGCTATCCTTGCACGACGAGCATTGATGCGCACCGTGCATCTTTGTAGGGTCTGCTGAATGACCCCGAACGAGAACAAGGACGTGCTGATGGCCGAGGACGGCGTGATCGAGGAATCCCCGAACGTGAGCCCCACGGAGATGCGCAGGATCCTGCCGGCGGACATGGTGGAACGAGGGCGCTGCCCGTTCGATCCGCCGCCCGGCCTGCGGGACAAGGAGGCGGTCCGGCGGCTGGAGCTGCTGAACGGCGCACCCGCGTGGCTGGTGACCGGGTTCGAGGAGGCCCGTACGGTGCTGTCGGACACCCGCTTCAGCGCCGACAAGGTCCGCCACAGGGAGGCGACGTCGCTGCAGCCGCACGAGGTGGCCGAGATGGGGACGGCGCAGCCGCAGAAGAAACAGGTGGCCGAACGGGAGGACGGGCTCTTCGTCTTCATGGACCCGCCGGAGCACACCCGGCTGCGGCGGCTGCTGACGGGCCAGTTCACGGTGCGGCGGATGCGCGAGCTGGAGTCGCGGGTGACGGAGATCGCGGTTGAGCTCATCGAGGCGATGAAGGCGGCGGGCACGCGGGCCGACCTGGTGCAGGCGTTCGCGCTGCCGCTGCCGTCGCTGGTCATCTGCGAGCTGCTCGGCGTGGACTACGCCGACCGCCGGCTGTTCCAGGAACGTACGGCGATCGGGCTGAACGCCAACGCGACCCCCGAGGAACAGGCCGTGGCGCGCGCCGAGATGTACACGTTCATGCAGCGGCTGGTGGCGGCCAAACGCGCCGACCCCGGCGACGACCTGCTGTCCGGCCTCATCCACGACGCCGACCCGCCCCTGACCGACGCGCAGCTCGTCGACGTCGCCGTCATCCTGCTCAACGCCGGCCACGAGACCACGGCCAACATGCTCGGGCTGGGCACGTTCGCGCTGCTGGAGCACCCCGGCCAGCTGGAGGCGCTGCGCGCCGATCCCGCTCTGATCGACAACACGGTGGAGGAGCTGCTGCGGTTCCTGTCGATCATCCAGCTCGGGGTCAGCCGGGTCACCACGGAGCCGGTGACGCTGGGCGGCGTGGACATCCCGGCCGGCGCGACCGTCGTGATCGCCACGCCCGAGGTCAACCGCGATCCGCGGCACTGGGCCGATCCCGACGCCTTCGACGTGCGCCGCGAGCGCACTCCGCACCTCGCCTTCGGGCACGGCGTGCACCAGTGCCTGGGCCAGCAGCTGGCCCGGGTCGAGATGCGGATCGGGCTGAGCGAACTGATCTCCCGCCTGCCGGACCTGCGCCTGGCGGCGCCGGCCGAGCAGGTGCCGCTGCGCAACGAGATGCTCATCTTCGGCGTGCACGCGCTGCCGGTCACCTGGTCCTGAGCCGCCCTGCCCGGGACGGCGCCCGTCCCGGGCCTCGTCAGTCGCCGCCGCCGCCGAGCTTCTCGGCGACCGTACGGGCCGCCTCCAGCGCGCCCGCGGTCAGCCTGCCCTCGGGGTCCTCGGTGACATTGCGGCCGTACTCGACCTCGACCACCGCGTTGCTCACCCGGACCCCGGCGATGGCCTTCGTCGGCCCGTGGTCGGCGCCCTCCAGGGTGTACACGGTGACGTAGGAGTCGTCACCGACGGGCGGCTCGGCCTTGGCATAGCCCTGGGGGATGAGCGCCGCCTTGTGCCGGCGGGCGACGAACTCCTCGTGTGCCTGGGCCACCCCGTCGGGGAACACCTTCGTGTACACCTTCAGCCTGAAGGTCATGTTCTGCGGCAGCCCCGCCCCGTACTGCGGCAGGGTCGTCCACTCGCACTCCTCCTTGTACAGCTTGGTCTGCTTGGGGTAGACCACCAGCTTGGTCCGCAGGTCCTCGGTGACGAGCTCGCACGGGTCGGCGTCGTCCGAGAACTTCGCCTCGCCGGTCGGCGGCGGCTCGCTCGCCGGGGGCTGCGTGCTGGGCGGCGCGGACGTGGCCGTCGTCCGCGCGGCGACCGGTTCGGCGGGCGGTGGCGGCGGCTCCTGCCTCGTCAGCAGGAAGGCCACCGTGAACACCATCAGCACGAGCACCGCCATGGCCCCGCTGAGCAGGCCGGGCGTCACCCGGACGCCGCTGGGCCGCGGGGTGCGGGGCGGGGTGGGTACCTCGTTCATCTCGGTCCGTGGCGCACGGCTCCGGTCGGGCACGGAACTCCGGGGAACGCCACGCCTCCTCTCGTGAACTTGCCGGTTGCACGCATCAGCCGGTCCCCGCCGACCGGACGTCCCCGAGCGCGGCCACGATCGCGCGGGCCGCCTTGGTGGCTCTGTCCTGCTGCTCGGGTGTGAGCTTGGCGCTGTTGTGGACGGACGAGTCGATCTCGATGACGAGGTTGCTGACGCGTACCCACACGATGCTGTGGGCCTGGGGGAACGTCGTCCCCCACCAGTTCTGGGCGAAGGCGTCGTCCCCGAGGCCGGGCAGGTCGCGTACGGGCTGGAAGGTGTTGCTCTGCCCCTGCCCCTCCTTGGAGGCCTGCGCCCGCTTCCTGCCGGCGAAGATCTTCTTCGCCAGGGCCACCTGCGGCGAGTGGTCGATCTCGATGCCGACGCTCTCGTCGAGGACGCCGGCCAGCCAGTCGCACTTGGTGGTGTCGAGCCCCGCGCGCCTGCGCATGCCGGGCAGGATCGCGGCGGCCTTCTGGTCGCTCACCAGCCCGCAGGCTTCGGGCGCCGCGGCGAACGCGCCGTCACCCTTCACCTCCGGGGTGGGCGTTCCCGACGGGGTGGAGGCGGGCGGCGGCGAAGAGGACGGTTCCCGCGCGACCGGCGTGGTCCGCGGTGGCTCGGTGGTCCCGGCGGACGCGTTGACCAGGACCACCGCCGTGACGGCGACGGCGGTGGCGGCCGCGAGGGCGCCGAGCACGACAGGAAGCCTGCTCTTCCCGGAGGCGACCGGGACGGTGGCGGCCGTCATCTCCGAGCGACGCGCGGGCAGGGGAGCGGCGATCGGCTGGAGCGCGGCTCTGATCGCCTGGGGGTGCGGGCGCGCGGCCGGGTCCTTGTCCAGCATCGCCGTCAGCAGGCCGGCGAACGGATGCGCGGAGACCGGTGGCGGCGGGGGCTGGGTGAGCACCGCCGCGACGATCGCCATGGGCGAGTCGCGTACGAAGGGGCCGCGCCCCTCCACCGCCGTGTACAGGGTGGCGGCCAGCGACCAGAGATCCGAGGCCGGTCCCGCGGGCTCGCCGCGCAGGCGTTCCGGCGCGATGTACCCCGGTGAGCCGGCGGCTCCCGGATGATCGGCGGCCGCGGTCGCGCTCGGGGTGTCGTCGATGTGCGCGGCGATGCCGAAGTCGGTGAGGACGGCCTCGCCGGAGTCGGTCAGCATGACGTTGCCCGGCTTGACGTCCCGGTGCAGGATCCCGTGCTGGTGCGCCGCCTCCAGCGCGTCGAGCACCCGCAGCCCGATGGCGGCGACCTGGCCCGGCGGGAGCCTGCCGCTCTCACGCAGCCGGTCGGCCAGCGACCGGCCGGGCAGCAGGTCCATGACGATCCACGGCTGCCCCTGCTCGGCGATGACGTCGTGCACGGTGATGATCGCCGGATGGTTCAGCGACGCCGCCGCTCGGGCCTCGCGCAGGGTGTCGGTGAGCGCTCTGTCCCTCTTGGCAGGGTCGGTCGGCAGACGTACTTCCTTGACCGCGACCTCGCGGCCCAGCACGGTGTCGCGGGCCCGCCACACCGTGCCGGCGCCGCCCGCGCCCAGAGGAGCGAGCAGCTGGTATCGCCCGGCGATCACGTGCATGGGTCAGGCCTTGGCGTCGAGGTTCTTGACGAGGTACGCGATGGCCTTCTCGGCCTTGTCACGCAGCCCCGGCTCCTTCTCGACATTGCGCGTGAAACGGACCTCTCCCACGATGTTGCCGGTGCTGAAGACCGAGTACACCGTGAACTTCTTGCTGCTGAACGTCGTCTCCCGCTTCTCCCAGCCGACGGCCGAGTTCCCCGCGCCGGGGATCTCGAAGACCTCGCCCTGCTCGGCGCCGCTGCCGCCGCGCCCGGCCTCCCTCTCGGCCTTGGCCCTGGCACCCTGGACGTGCTCCTCGGCGAGCTTGGTCTCATAACCGTCGCCCTGCTGCGGATACAGGTAGAACGTGGCGTAGAGCGCGAGCGACTTGTCGTCGCGAGCCCTGCTCCACGCGCACTCGACGGAGTGTTCCCTGCTGCTGGTCAGGTACTTGCCCACGACCTCGGTGGCCTGATCCCGGGTGAGCAGCTGGCAGGGCCGGGGGATGGCGGTGAACTTGCCGGGCGTGCGCGCGACCGGCGTGGCCGTCGGCACCGGCGTGCCGGACGGGGAGGGCGTCGCGGTCGCCGGCCCCTGAGCGGTGGCCGTGGGGGCCGGGGCCTCGGTGCTCGCCAGGTTGGTCGAGGTGGTGGGCGGGCCGGCGGGCGGGGTGCCGGTCAGGATGAGCGCGACCGCCGTCACGAAGACGACGAGCACGGCCGCGGCCGAGCCGTACACCGGAAGCTTGGGCACCATCCACGACGTCGGCTGCCTCCCGGCGGGCATGGTGGCGGCGGTGCCGCCGGTCAGCGGCTGCAGGGCCGCCCTGAGCGTCACCGTGTCCTGGCGCCGCGAGGGCTCCTTGTCGAGCAGCCGCATGAGCACGGGCCCCAGCGCGCCGGCCCGCCGCGGCGGCCTGGGCGGCTCGGTCATCACCGCGCCGTGAGTGGCCATGGCGGTGGGACGCGCGAACGGAGGCACACCCTCGACGGCCGTGCAGATCGTCGCCCCGAGCGACCAGAGATCGGCGGCGGGCCCCGCGACCCGGCCGGGCTCCTCGGTGAGCGCCTCCGGCGCGGTGAACCCCGGTGTGCCCATCGGGGCGCCGCCCGGCTGCCCGCCGGCCCTGGCCGCGATGCCGAAGTCGGACAGCAGGATGCGGCCGTCGTCCGCGAGCAGCACGTTGCCCGGCTTGACGTCGCGGTGCAGCAGCCCGCGGGTGTGGGCGGCGGCCAGCGCGGACAACACGAACAGCCCGATCGAGGCGGCCCACTCCGGCGACACCGGCCCGCCGGCCTTCACCACCTCGTCGAGCGAACGGCCCCTGACCAGCTCCATGACGATCCACGGCTCGGAGCCGTCCACGACCACGTCGTGGACGGCGACCACGGCGGGATGCCTGACCTGGACCGCGACGCGCGCCTCGTGCAGGGTGCGCTCGCGCAGCCGGGCGTGCTCGCCGGGCGGCAGGTTCGCGGGCAGGTGCACCTGCTTGATCGCCACCTCGCGGCCGATCACCGTGTCGTGGGCGCGCCACACCACGCCCATCCCGCCCCTGCCGATCTCCGCGAGCAGCCGGTAGCGCCCGCCCACGAGTCGTGGCTGGTTCATCGTCTCACCCCTGGCGTCCCAGCGCCGCCGCGACCCATCGGGCAGCGTCACGTGCGCCCTTGCGCATGGCCTCGTTGTCGCCGATCTTCTTCACGTCGAAATACTTGATCTCCATCACGACGTTGCTCGTGCGGAAGATCACGTCGTGCCGCTCCACCTGGCCCTTGGGGTTGACCAGCTCATAGCTGAACGCCTCGTCCCCGATGCCGTTGACCTCCTGATACGCCTTCGACGTCTGCTTGAGCGTCTTCTCCAGGCCGACGTCGGGCCAGTTCCAGATGATCGTCGTGCCGGATTCGGCGCCGTTGAGCCTGTTGACGAACGTCTCCGTCGCCTCGTCCACGCTCAGCCCCCAGGCGCTGTCCAGCCGGGACAGGGGAACCGGGGACACTCCGACGCCGTTGCCGTGCGCCGTCCACTCGCATCCTTCGTTGTCGGCCGAGCCCTTGGGGGACGCCTTCGGGACCAGCGAACGCACCTGGGCGGGCGTCATGAGCGTGCACACGTCCACGGGTCCGCCGAACCTGGCGGCCGTCGCGGTGGCCGACGGTGTCGCCGACGGCGTGTTCACGGGGGCCGAGACGGCCGGGCTTGTGTCCGCGGTCGCCGTGGGACGCGGCGTGGTCGGCGCCGATCGCGGTAACAGCGCGACGGTGGTCGCCACGGCCGCCACCGCCGCGAGCAGTCCGGCACCGACGAGCACCGGCCCGCGCCGGCTCGCCCGGCGCGGGCCGGGCAGGGGCGCGGGCAGGGTCGCGGTGGTGGCCGGCCCGCTCTCCGCCACCTGCCGCAGCAGGTGACCGGCCAGTCGCGCGTCGGGACGCTGGTGCGGCTCGCGCGCCAGCAACTGCATGAGCACCGGCCCGAGCCGTCCGGCCCGCTCGGGCGGCCGGGGCGGCCGGGTCAGCGCGTCGCGCAGCACCGTCATGGGCGAGGTGCCGGTGTAGGGAGCCTGGCCCTCGACCGCGGAGTAGAGGGTGGCGCCCAGGGACCACAGGTCGGAGGCCGGGCCGCCGCGCTCGCCGCGCAGCCGCTCCGGGGCGATGTAGCCGGGGGAGCCGATGAGCAGACCCGACTCGGTGATCGTGGCCTGGTCCTCCAGCCGGGCGATGCCGAAGTCGGTGAGCACCACCCGCCCGTCGTCGGTCAGGAACACGTTGGCCGGTTTCACATCGCGGTGCTGGATGCCGTGGGCGTGCGCGGCCGACAGCGCGTCCAGCACCCGCAGCCCGACCGCCGCCGCGCGTTCCGGCGCCCACGGGCCCTCAGCGGCCACGGCGTCCTTCAGGTCGCGGCCCTTGAGCATCTCCATGACGATCGTGGGCAGGCCGTCGTGGGCCAGCACGTCGTGAACGGTGATGATGTTCGGGTGCCTGAGCTGGGCGGCGGCCATCGCCTCGCGGGTCGCGCGCTGCAGCGCCTCCTCGCGCTCGGCCGGGGTGAGCGACTCGGGCAGCAGCAGGGCCTTGACCGCGACGTGACGGTCGAGCAGCTCGTCGTGGGCGAGCCACACCGTGCCCATGCCTCCCTGGCCGAGAGTTTGCAACACTCGATAGCGGCCCGCGATTTTTCCTTCCCCAGTTCCCGGCACGCGGCCAACAGTATTGAGGACGGCTTTCACTTCGCTATATTTCACGCCGCAATCAACCGAACAAGCCCGAGCATCGGAGCGACGATGACCACAGCACCACCCGTGCCACCTGCGTCATTCTGGCCGGACCAGGGCGGTGAGCAGCCGTCGACCTCGAAGCCACCAGGGTGGGCGAAGGGCATCATGGCCGCCGCCGCGACGGTCGCGGTGCTCGGCGGCGCGCTCATCGCGGTGCGGAACGTGGGCACGCAGCCTCCTGTCGCGCTGCCCCCCGACCCCGGGGGCAAGGTCGAGGCTCCGCCCTCCCC
>NZ_SMLD01000122.1:0-27569 GCF_004352805.1 Nonomuraea mesophila | reverse complement strand
GGGCGCGAGTGGGGAGACGGCGCGCCACGGGCGGGTCGCGTCGGGGCTGGCGGAGCTCGAGCGGTGGCTGGCCGACCAGGTGCGACAGGGGCTGGCGGGAGCCGCAGAGCACGACTGGGAGGGCCTGGCCAAGCGGCTCATCGACGCCCAGGCGCCCGCAGCGGCGGGCCTCGTCTCCCGGCTGACCCGGGTCCGTTCCGAGGAGGGCTGGCCGGGGCGGCTGCTGGAGGAATACGCGCTGCTCAACCTGCTGGCGGTCGCCTACCGGCGGCGGGCCGGGCTGCCCGCGGCGCTGGCGCGGACCGTGCTGATCCGCGCCGGGTTCCCCGTCACCAAGGAGGAGGTGCTGACCGGACCGGCCGTCCGCGATCACTGGGACGTCCTGGGCGGGCGCGACGAGGTGCAGGACCGGCTGACGGCGCGCAAGGTCTGGCTGCGCGGACGGCGGACCCGGCGTCCCGCGCTGATCCTCTCGTTCGCCCCGCAGGGCCAGCCGCTCGACGCCTCCCTGGTCACGGGCACCACGATCGACGCCGACCTCGCCTACTACCCGGGCGCCGCTCCGCTGCGGGCCCTGGTCGCCACCCGCCACGCCACCCTCCCGCCGCCGTCCGGTGCGCGGGGGCCTTCGGAGCCGTGCGGCCCGCCGGGGGTCTCGCCGGAAGAAGCGCTGGACGAGGTGGCCGCGGCGCTGGCGGACGATCCGTGGACGGAGTCGTGGCCGCTCGTCCTCACCGGGGTGGTGCCGGAGCGCACCGGGCTCGGCGGCCTGCCGCTGCACGTCAAGGCCCACGACCCCTGGCGGCTCATCGCCGTGTCGGGCGGGCGCCCGCTCACGGTGGCCGTCGAATGGACCCCCCAGGGCCTGCGGCCCCTGACCACGTGGGGCGACGACGGCAGGGCGGTGATCGTGTGATGGGCAGCCGGTGGGCGATGAGTGGACGTGCGAGTGGGCGAGGAGTGGAAGGGCGGTGATCCTGTGACGGGGTGGGAGGAGCTGACGTCGACGGCGCTCGTGGGCACCGACCGCAGGCCGTACGACGGGGATCTGCTCGCCCGCGCCGCCGTGGAGGTGGCGCGGCGGCGCGCGGGCCGGCCGCTCGGGAAGGCGGCGGAGCAGGACCCGGCGCCCGCCGAGGAACGGCCGGCGGTCGGCGGGCGCGCGGCCGAGCGGCTGATGCGGATCCTGGGCGGCGAGCAGGAACGCCTGCTGGGGGAGTGGCTGGCCGCGGCCGCCGCGACCGGACGCAGAGTGCCCCCGTACACACTGCCCGAGCTGCTCGAACGCGGCCGGCGCGACCGCTCGATCAGGGTGCACCTGGGCATCCTGGCCGGGCAGCGCGGCCGCTGGCTGGCCGGGCTCAATCCCGACTGGGCCTACCTTCTGCAGGAGCCCACGGGCGAGACCTGGGAGCTGGGCTCGGCGGCCGACCGGCGGGCGCACCTGCGCCGCCTCAGGGCGGCCGACCCCGCGGGGGCCCGCCGGCTGCTGGAGAGCACGTGGGAGAGCGAGACGCCGGACGACCGGGCCGAGTTCGCGGAGGTGCTGGCCGACGGGCTGAGCATGGACGACGAACCGTTCCTCGAGCAGGCGCTCGACGACCGCCGCAGGGAGGTGCGCCAGACCGCCGCCAACCTGCTCACCCGGCTGCCCGGATCGCGCCTGTCGCGGCGCATGGCCGAGCGGGCGCGGGCGTGCGTGTCCATCGCCGGTGAGGTCATCACCGTCGAAGCGCCCGAGCTCTGCGACAAGGCGATGGAACGTGATGGCGTACGCGCCAAGCCGCCGAGGGGCATCGGCGAGCGGGCCTGGTGGCTGCAGCAGATCATCGCCCGCGCCCCGCTGCAGAGCTGGGGACATCCGCCCGCCCGGCTGCTCCGGATGAGGATCGTCGACTGGGACGCCGAGGTGAAGGCCGCCTGGGTACGCGCCGCCGTGCTGCAGAAGGACCCGGAGTGGGCGCGGGCGATGTTCGGCTGGGACCCGATCGCGGACCTCCTCGAATGCCTCCCGCCCGAGGAGCAGCAGGAACTCGCCGCCGGGTTCGTGAAGAAGCACGACCTGGACAGTCAGCTGATCATGGTGCTGGGCGGCGTCTCGTCCCACTGGCGGGAGGGCCTGGCCACGGCCGTGCTCCACAAGATCGTGAAGGTGGCCACGACGCAGCCGTGGAACCTCGGCGAGCTGGTCAAGCTGGCGGGCGAGCACATCGACCCGGCTCTGTTCCCGCTGGCCGAGAGCTACTCGCAGGTGGAGTCCGTCCAGCGGGTCGCCGCCCTGCTGCGTTTCCGCGCCGACATGTACGCCGAACTTTCCGCAAGTGAACGAAGCGAGGAGACCATGGAACGACCGGCGAAGGAGGGCGCATGACGGTGCTGCGCCCGCACGCGGAAGACCACTACGCCGAGGAACTGGCCGTCCTCGCCAAGGACGACGACCGGCCGAGGCCGCCCGGCTGGAAGTTGTCGCCGTGGGCCGTCACCACCTACATCCTGGGCGACGGCGACCGCGTCACCCCGAAATACGTGGGCGCGCGGCGCATCGTCGAGGTCGCCGTCGCCACGCTGGCCACCGACCGCGCGCTGCTGCTGCTCGGAGTGCCCGGCACCGCCAAGACCTGGCTGTCCGAGCACCTCGCCGCGGCCATCAGCGGCGACTCGACGCTGCTCGTGCAGGGCACCGCCGGCACCGCGGAAGAGGCCGTCAGATACGGCTGGAACTACGCCAGGCTGCTGGCCGAGGGCCCGTCGACCGAGGCGCTGACCCCGTCGCCCGTGATGCGCGCGATGGCCGAGGGCCGGGTCGCCCGCGTCGAGGAGCTCACCCGCATGCCGTCCGACGTACAGGACGCCCTGATCACGGTCCTGTCGGAGAAGACCCTGCCGATCCCCGAGCTCAACCGCGAGGTCCAGGCCGAACGCGGCTTCAACGTCATCGCCACCGCCAACGACCGCGACAGGGGCGTCAACGAGCTGTCCAGCGCGCTGCGCCGCCGTTTCAACACCGTGGTGCTGCCCGTTCCCGCCACCGCCGAGGAGGAGGTGGACATCGTCGCCCGCCGCGTCACCGAGCTCGGCGCCTCCCTCGACCTGCCCGAGACGACGACAGGCCTGGCGGAGATCCGCCGGGTGGTGACGGTGTTCAGGGAGTTGCGCACGGGCGTCACCGAGGACGGGCGCACCAAGGTCAAGTCGCCGAGCGGCACCCTGTCCACGGCCGAGGCGATCTCCGTCCTCACCAACGGCATCGCGCTGGCCGCGCACTTCGGTGACGGGGTGCTGCGCCCGTCCGACGTGGCGGCGGGGATCGTCGGCGCGGTGGTCCAGGAGCCGGTTTCCGACCGGGTGGTGTGGCGCGAATACCTGGAGACCGTCGTACGCGAGCGCTCGGACTGGCGCGACTTCTACCGCGCCTGTCGCGAGGTGTCGTGAACGCCCGCCCACCCGCCGGCGTCGGGGCGGCGGTCGTGCCGGGAGCGGGGCGGGCGGACGTACACGTGCTGGGCGTGCGCCACCACGGGCCGGGGTCGGCGCGAGCCGTGCGCGACGCACTCGAACGGCTGCGGCCCGACGTGATCCTCGTCGAGGGCCCGCCGGAGGCCGACCGGATCGTCTCGCTCGCCCCCGGCATGGAGCCGCCCGTCGCGCTGCTCGCGCACGTGCCGGGGCAACCGTCCCGAGCGGCGTTCTGGCCGTTCGCGGTGTTCTCGCCCGAATGGCAGGCCATCCTGTACGCCACGTCGGCGGGCGTGCCGGTGCGCTTCTGTGATCTGCCCGCCGCCCACTCGCTGGCCGGCGACGGCGACGAGGAGGTGCCTGAGCTGCGGGCCGACCCCATCGGGACGCTGGCCGCCGCCGCGGGCCACGACGATCCCGAACGCTGGTGGGAGGACGTCGTCGAGCACCGCGGCGACACTCCCTTCGCGGTGATCGCCGAGGCCATGGCCGCGGTCCGCGAGGGGCACCGGCCGGACGAGCGGGAGGCCAGGCGCGAGGCGCACATGCGCAAGACCCTCCGCGCGGCGATCAAGCAGGGTCACGAGCGGATCGTGGTGATCTGCGGCGCCTGGCACGTGCCCGCGCTGGCGGAGCCCCTGCCGCCGGTCGGCGCGGACAACGCGCTCCTGCGCGGCCTGCCGAAGGTGAAGGCGGAGCTGACGTGGGTGCCGTGGACGTACGGGCGGCTGGCCTCGCGCAGCGGCTACGGCGCGGGGATCGCCTCGCCCGGCTGGTACCACCACCTGTTCGACGCGCCCGACCGGCCCGTGGAGCGGTGGCTGACCGGGGCCGCGGGGGTGCTGCGTGAGGAGGGCCTGCCGGTGTCGTCCGCGCACGTCATCGAGTCCGTACGCCTCGCGCACGTTCTCGCGACACTGCGCGGCCGTCCGCTGGCAGGGCTGGGCGAGGTCACCGAGGCGGCCAGGGCCGTGTTGTGCGAGGGCGACGACCTGGCCGTGGAGCTGATCCAGCGGCGCATGGTCGTCGGCGACCGGCTCGGCCGGGTCAGCGACGGCACGCCGATGGTGCCGCTCCAGCGCGACCTGCGCGAGCAGCAGCGGCGGCTCAGGCTCAAGCCGGAGGCGCTCGACCGGGAGATCGACCTCGACCTGCGCAAGCCGCTCGACCTCGACCGCAGCCACCTGCTGCACCGGCTGCGCCTGCTCGGCGTCGGCTGGGGCACGCCGGGGCAGGCGCGGGGGAAAGGCACGTTCAGGGAGACGTGGACGCTGCGGTGGCGTCCGGAGCACGACCTGGCGCTCATCGAGCACGCCGCACTCGGCACCACCCTCGCGACCGCCGCCACCCAGCGGGCCAGGGGCCTGGCGGGGACGGAGCCGGTGGCGCTGGCGGAGCTGACGTCCCTGGTCGAGCAGTGCCTGCTGGCCGACCTTCCGGATGCCCTGCCCGAGGTGCTGGCGGCCCTGTCGGCCAAGGCGGCCCTCGACACCGAGGTCACGCATCTCATGGCGGCGCTGCCCGCGATGGTCCTGGCCCACCGCTACGGCGACGTGCGCGGCACTCCGGCGGAGGGACTGGCGGTGATCGCAGGGTCGATGCTGGACCGCGTCTGCGTGGGGCTGCCGGTGGCGGTGACGGGGCTGGCCGACGAGGCGGCGGCGGAGCTGCTCAAGCACGTCGACGGCGTGCATGCGGCCGTCGCCCTCCTCGACGACGGCACCCAGGGTGCGGCAACCGGACCGGGCGGCTCAGGCGAGGCGCACGCGGATGACAGGAGGTCCGGTGGCGACGCGTATGCGAAAAACGGGGCGCCCGGGGGCGAGGCGCACGCGGATGACGGGACGTCCGGGGGCGAGGCGCACGCGGATGACGGGACGTCCGGGGGCGAGGCGCACGCGGAGGCGGGGTCGCCGAGGAGGCGGTGGCTGGGCACGCTGCGCGGCATCAGCGACCGGCAGGATCTGCACGGGCTGATCGAGGGCCGTCTCACCCGGATCCTGCTCGACTGCGGCGAGCTCGACGACGCCGGCGACCGGATGTCCAGGGCCATGTCGCGCGGCCAGCTCCCGGCGCGGGCGGCGGCGTGGGTCGAGGGGTTCCTCGCGGGTGGCGGGCTGCTGCTGGTGCACGATCCGCGGCTGCTCGGCCTCGTGGACGGCTGGCTCACCGGGCTGTCGCCCGGCCAGTTCACCGACGTGCTGCCGCTGCTGCGCCGCACGTTCGCCGCGTTCGCCGCGCCGGAGCGGCGGGCGGTCGGCGAGCGGCTGCGCTCGACCGGCCGTGACGCGGGAGAGCCGGAGGAGAGCGTCGACGAACGTCGTGCCGCCCCCGCCGTCGCGACCGTGCTCGCCATCCTCGGAACATCGGGCCGATGACCGCGCGGCGGGCGTCCGCGGGACGCCGGACGGAGAGACGTGAGCAGGTGGCGGAGCCGGCGATGAGGGGGACGGGATGAGCGAGGCGGACGGGACGAGCGAGGCGGACGAGCGGATGCGCCGGTGGCGGCTGGTGCTGGGCGGCGGCGAGGCCGACGGCACCGGGCGCGACCTGCGAGGAGCCGACGCGCGGATGGACGCCGCGCTGGCCGCCGTATACGAGGAGGGCGGCCGTGAGGGCGGGCTGGGCGCGTCGGCTCCCAGGGTGGCCCGCTGGCTGGGCGACATCCGCACCTATTTCCCCTCCACGGTCGTCCAGGTCATGCAGAAGGACGCGATCGAGAACCTCAACCTCACCCGGCTGCTGCTCGAACCCGAGATGCTCGAAGCCGTGGAGCCCGACGTGCACCTGGTCGGCACGCTGCTCGCGCTCAACAAGGTGATGCCCGAGCAGGCCCGAGAGTCGGCCAGGGCGCTGGTGCGCCGGGTGGTGGCCGAGCTCGAACGCCGGCTCGCCCAGCGGACGAGGGCCGCGGTGACGGGAGCGCTCGACCGTTCGGCCAGGACCCACCGCCCCAAGCGGGCGGCCGACATCGACTGGAACCGTACGATCAGGGCCAATCTGCGCAACTACCTGCCCGAGAGGGACACCGTCGTCCCGTCACGCCTGGTCGGCTACGCCCGCAGGCAGCGTTCGGTGCAGCGCGAGGTGGTGTTGTGCGTCGACCAGAGCGGGTCGATGGCGGCCTCGGTGGTCTATTCGAGCGTGTTCGG
Organism: Nonomuraea mesophila; assembly: GCF_004352805.1. Classification (NCBI taxonomy): domain Bacteria; kingdom Bacillati; phylum Actinomycetota; class Actinomycetes; order Streptosporangiales; family Streptosporangiaceae; genus Nonomuraea; species Nonomuraea mesophila. The sequence continues at coordinate 20,961 of NZ_SMLD01000122.1, read as the reverse complement.
GGCGGCGCTGGCGTCGATGCGGTCGTTGAAGACGTCGCTGGTGGTGTTCGACACGGCGGTGGTGGATCTCACCGACCAGGCGCACGACCCGGTGGAGCTGCTGTTCGGCACGCAGCTCGGCGGCGGCACCGACATCAACCGGGCCGTCGCCTACTGCCAGGGCCTCATCACCAGGCCGGCCGACTCGATCATGGTGCTGATCAGCGACCTGTACGAAGGCGGCGTCAGGCAGGAGCTGCTGCGCAGGGTGGCGGCGATGACGCAGGCAGGGGTCCAGGTGATCGTGCTGCTGGCGCTGTCGGACGAGGGGGCGCCGTTCTACGACCACGAGAACGCGGCAGCGCTGGCGGCGATGGGCGTGCCCGCGTTCGCGTGCACGCCCGACGCCTTCCCCGACCTGATGGCGGCGGCGATCGAGCGGCGCGACATCGCCCGGTGGGCGGAGCACCACGCCGCAGTCACGGGCTAGCGACCTCGGCCCTGGCCCTGCGGGGCAGCGCGAACGTCAGCACCAGCAGCCCGACCGCCACCCACACGGTGGCCTGCATCGACGAGCCGAAGTCCCAGTCCCGGCCGAGCAGGTCGAAACCCATCACGCCGGAGAAGAAGGCCAGGCCGGCCACCAGCCGCCGGTGAAGGCGCCGGTGAAGGCGCGCTTGCGGAACAGCCTGGGGGTGGCCAGCGGGTCGCGGCCGGACCTCGCGTGGTGGGCCTCGTAGCGGCCGGACACGGCGAACATCACGATCGAGGCGGGCATCGACACGTACGTCCAGGCGGGCCAGCCGAGCTCCGGCCCTGGATGAGCGGGAAGATCAGCAGGAACGCGGCGGTGGAGACGAGCGCGACGCCGGTGAGGTCGAGTTCGGTGGCGGTATGGTCATCACGGGGCCGAACCTGCCGAAGGCCTTGCCAAGCTCCCGCGGGGGGGAACATCTCCTTGATCTTGCCGAGTCCCTGCGTGGTCATCACGGCGCCTGACAGGCCTCCCTCGATGTCCTGCCAGCGATGCCTTAGTGCCTGCTGACAAAGAATTTGCTGCTCTTGTGCGTGATCGTCACCGCCGCGTCGGTCCAAGACCGTGACGCCACGCACCCGTTACTGGCCCGGCTGCGGGCGACCTGCGCGGTGGCAGGCCCCCGTCCCATGGCCGCTGGAGCGACCCGCCCCCGGGCCTATGCCCACGAGCACTTAGCTCAGAGGGTGTCCTCGACCCCGAATGCAAGATCGTGTTCTGGCCTGGAGGAGGCAACACCGCCGGCAAGACCTTGTTTGCGGAGGAATATCATCGAGGGCGATGGGCCCGGATATCCACAGGGCGTCCATCGGGATCGCGAGCCGTCATCGTCCATTGCGTGGGCAATGTCTCGATCGGTCCGACCGGTCGCCCGGCATCCAGAATCCGTTCGCGAAGCTCACACAATTGTGCGTATGTGCCCACGCGCAGTCCCCAACCCGCCCGGTTCAGGGGATCAAGAGCGAGGGCAGGGACGGTGGCGGTTTCGACGATCATCAGATGGCCGGCCCCGCCGACATCGAGGACTGCGATCCGAGGATCAGCAGAGGTAGCAGCGCGCTCGAACGCGAGCGTTGCTCCGAGCAGCTCCGTGTAGTACGCCACGAGCCGGTCGAGTTCGGTCGTGGACAGTGTCAGATGGTTGATTCCGAGCAGATTGGTCATGATCAACCGAACGTAGCTCAGCCACATCACGATCTTGCACTCAGGATCGAAGACACCCTCTAAGCCTTCGTCAGCAGGCTCTTAGGCCCAAGGGCCTAGGACCCGCGCCCGATGCGCTGACCTGAGGGTTCGCCATAGCTTGCCACCATGACGACGACTGTTGCGGGGTCCGCGGCCGCTGGACCGGTCAGTGTGGTGTCCCCTCCCTATCGAGCCATCAGCGTGGGGCTCGTCGCGCTGATCACGTTGACGGCCTTCGAGGCGATGGCCGTGGCCACGGCGATGCCCGTCGTGGCCCGCGACCTCGGCGGCATGCACCTGTACAACCTGGCCTTCAGCGCCACCCTGGCGGCCAGTGTGATCGCGACGGTGCTGGGCGGGCGGTGGAGCGACGTCCGGGGCCCGCTGGTGCCGATGGCCGCCGGGGTGTCGGCCTTCGTGACCGGTCTGCTGCTGTCGGGGCTGGCGCCGACCATGGAGGTGTTCGTCGCGGGCCGGTTCGTGCAGGGCCTCGGGGCAGGGTTGATCCAGGTCTCGCTCTACGTACTGGTCGCCAGGGTTTATCCGGCCGCCATGCATCCCAAGGTGTTCGCCCTCTTCTCGGCCGCCTGGGTGGTGCCCTCGATGGTCGGGCCCGCGATCGCCGGGCTCGTGGTCGAGAACGTCGACTGGCGGTGGATCTTCCTCGGCGTGCCCCTGATCGTCATCCCGGCGGCGTTGTTGTTGTGGCGCGGCACCGTGGGACGCCAGGTGCGCAGCAGCGCCGCCGAGCCCGCCCCCGGCCTGGGCCGCAAGCTCGTCTGGGCGGTGCTGACCGCCGTCTCCGCCGCCCTCATCCAGTACGGCAGCGCGCTCCAACTCGCCGGCCTGCCCCTGCTGCTCGCCGGCATCGTCCTGCTGGCCGTGGCGCTGCCCCGGCTGCTGCTGCCCGGCTCACTCAAGCTCGCCCGCGGCCTGCCGACCGCCCCCGTGCTGCGCGGCCTGGCCTTCGGCGCGCTCACCGCGGCCGAGGTGTTCGTCCCCCTCATGCTGATCAGCGAGCGGGGCCTGACCCCGACGGGGGCCGGCATCGTGCTCACCATCGGCGCGCTCGGCTGGTCCGCCGGCTCCTGGATCAAGGGCCGCGGCACGATCGGCAACATGACCGCCATCCGTGGCGGCGCCGCCATGATCGCCCTCGGCATCTCCCTCGTGACGCTGGTGCTGATCGACGCGGTGCCGATCGCGGTCGCGTACGTGGCCATGGCCATCGCCGGTCTCGGCATCGGCGCGCTGCATCCCACGGTGTCCGTCCTGGTGCTGGAGATGTCCAGGAAGGGCGAGGAGGGCCAGAACAGCGCGGCCGTCGGCGTCGGCGAGTCGGTGTTCACCGTCGTGGCCGTCGCGGTCAGCGGCGCCCTGTTCACGGCCACCGCCGGGAGCTATCTCGTGGGTCTGGCCTTCACCGTCGTGCTGGCGCTGCTGGCCTTCCTGCTGGCCCCGCGTTTTGCCCAGCCCACGGCAGCGGGCACTATGGAGGGAAGCGCGTCATAGAACGACGAGAGATCTCCCTTTTCACCCTCCGCCGGCCGGGCACGACCCGGGAGTGAGGGGTGGACGGGAAGGGCTCTCGCCGGTGAGGGGGGTACATGCCGCGAGTGCGGGAGCTCGAGGTCTTCCGGCTGGTTCTGCCGTTCGGCAAGAAGTCGGAGACCCTGCTCGTGAAGCTCACCGACCACGGCGGCATGACCGGCTGGGGCGAGGTGATCTCGCCGCGGCCGAAGACCTGGTCGAGGCTGGAGGAGTCACTGGCCGCCCTGTTGATCGGCGTCGACTGGGAACATCCCGACACCGTGCCGAGCTGCGACTCCGCCGTCGACATGGCCTGCTGGGACCTGTGGACCAAGATGCGCGGCGTGCCGCTCGCCGAGGCCATCGGCGGCACCCGCACCTCGCTCATGGCGACCGTGCGGCTCGCGCCCGACCTGTCCGTCGAGAGCCTCGTGTCCCGGGTCAACCAGCAGGTCTGCGCCGGCTACGGGCACGTCACGCTCGACATCAGACCCGGGTGGGACGTCGAGCCCGTGCGCGCGGTGCGGCAGGCGTACCCCGCGCTGACCCTCGCCGTCGACTGCGGCAACGCCTACTCCGACCTCGGCCAGCTCGTCGCGCTCGACTCCTACGGCCTGGAGGTCATCGAGCGGCCCTTCGACTCCGGCGACGTCCACGCGCACGCCTCGCTGCAGGACGAGGTGGCCGCCTCGGTCGCCGTCGAGGTCGGCTCGACCGCCGAACTCGATGACTACCTGACGTTGCGCGCGGCGCGGGTGCTGCTGCTGCGGCCCGCAGCGTTCCCGTCGTTGTCGGAGGCCAGGCGGGCGCACGACCGGGCCGCCGCGGCGGGCTGGGACATCCAGTGCGCGGGCGGGCAGGGCGCGGGGCTGGCCAGGGCCGCGACGGTGGCGGTGGCGAGCCTGCCCGGGTGCACGCTGCCGTGTGACGTCACGCAGCCGCCGCGGCAGAACCAGATCGTCACGCCGATCGTGGGCGCGAACGCCGGCGTCATCGCCGTGCCGTTCACCCAGTCGGGCCTCGGCCACGACATCGACGAGACCCGCCTGCGCAAGCTCGTGAAGGACACCTTCCACGCGTGACGGCGGCCGGCGGCTCCCCCCGCGGACGGCCCCGGCCTGCCGTCTGACCAGGTGCTTTCCGCGACGAAGGTCACAACCCGGCGGGATTGCCCGTAACGGTCAGGGCATAACCTTGGTTAGGGGAGGTCCGGCAGCGACGGTCCGGTGATCGCCGGACCGCTGGAGTGATCATGGCTGAGTCGAACATCGCGAACGACTGCCGGTTGCCGGCGGAGTTGAACAGCTTCGTGGGCCGCCGGCACGAGGTGGCCGATGTCAAACGGCTCCTGTCCGAGTCCAGGCTGGTGACGCTGGTCGGCGTGGGAGGAGTCGGCAAGTCCCGGCTGGCCCTGCGAGTGGCGCTCGACGTGCGCCGCGCCTTCCCCGACGGTGTGTGGCTCATCGAGCTGGCCGCGCTGGAGGACCCCGAGCTGCTCGCCCAGACGGTGAGCGAGGCCCTCGGGATCCAGGACCGGTCCGTACGCTCCCCGATCGACGTGCTCAGCGAGAGCTTGCGGGACGAACACCTGCTCGTGGTCCTCGACAACTGCGAGCACCTGCTGGACGACTGCGCGGTCCTGGCCGCCACGCTGATCCGCGCGGCGCCTCGCCTCAGCATCCTCGCGACGAGCAGGCAGGCGCTCGGCGTCACCGGCGAGCTGACGATGCCGGTGCCGCCCCTCGTGGTCCCGGGCCTGGACGGCGACCGCCCGTCCACCGCGGCGCTGCGGCAGTCGGACGCGGTGCGGCTGTTCGTCGACCGAGCCCACGCCGTGCTCCCCGGCTTCGAGCTCACCGACGACAACGGCGACAGCGTGGCGCGCATCTGCCGTCGGCTCGACGGCATCCCGCTGGCGATCGAGCTGGCCGCCGTGTCGCTCAGGGCCATCTCGGTCGACCAGCTGCTGGCCCGGCTGGACGACCGTTTCCGGCTGCTCACCAAGGGGGCGCGCACCGCCATGCCCCGCCAGCGGACGCTGCGGGCGCTGATCGACTGGAGCTACGAGCTCTGCACCGAGCAGGAACAACTGCTCTGGGCCCGGCTGTCGGTCTTCTCGGGAGGCGTCGACCTGGAGGCGGCCGAGCAGGTGTGCTCGGACGACGGCATCGAACCGGACGAGATGCTCGACCTGGTCAGCGGCCTCGTCGGCAAGTCGGTGCTGGCGCGCGAGGAACACGGCTCGTCCGTGCGGTACCGCCTGCTGGAGACCATCCGCCAGTACGGCCGCGACCGGCTGCGGGAGTCCGGCGGCGAGCACGAGCTGCGGACCCGGCACCGCGACTGGTGCCACGACCTGGTCGACCAGGCACAGCAGGCCTGGTACGGCCCCGAGCAGCTGGCCTGGTTCGCCCGCCTGCGCGCCGAGCACGACAACATCCGCGCGGCCCTCGACTTCTGCCTGACGACGCCGGGCGAGGCCGAACCCGGCCTGGAGATCGCCACGGCCCTGCGCTTCTACTGGATCGCGTCCGGCTCGTTCCGCGAGGGCCGCAGCTGGCTCGACCGCCTGCTCGCCGAGGACCGCGAGCCCAGCGCGGCCCGCGCCCGCGCCCTCGTCGTCGACGCCCGGCTGGCCGTCCTGCAGAGCGACTTCACGGTCGCGGCGGCCATGCTGGACGAATGCCACGGCCTGGTCGAGCGGCTCGGCGAGGAGTCGATCCTGGCCGGGTCCGCCTACGTCGTCGGCTTCTCCGCCCTGCTCCAGCGCGACCTCGACAGCGCGCTCACCATGCTCGGCGAGGCGGTGGAGCGCAGCCGCGACGAGGACGACCAGACGGGCGTGGTGAACGCGCTGATCTACCTCGCCACCGCGCACTCGCTCCTCGGCCAGGCCGAACAGGCCGTCACGCACTTCAAGGAGTGCATGGAGATGTGCGAGGCGCGCGAGGAGCACTGGTTCAGGTCGTACACGCTGTGGGTGTACGGGGTCGAGAAGTGGAGGCAGGGGGAGACCGCGGAGGCGGTCGAGATGGAACGCCTGGCCATCCGGCTCAAGCAGCCCTTCGACGACCGCCTCGGCGTCGCCCTGTGCATCGAGGCGCTGGCGTGGATGGCGGCCGGCGACGAACCCGAGCGCGCCGCCGTCCTGCTCGGGGCCGCGCGGGAGAACTGGCGCTCCTTCGGCGGACCGCTGTTCGGCAACCTGTCCGACTACCACGACGCCTGCGAGGCCTCCACCCGGGAACGGCTCGGCGCCAGGCGCTTCGAGTCCGCCTTCCGCAAGGGCACGGAACTCGGCTCCGCCGCCGCGGTCGCGTACGCCATGGGCGAGGACCCGCCGCGCGGCAAGCAGGACACCGAGCCGTCGCCGCTCACCCGCAGGGAGTCGCAGATCGCCCGGCTCGTCGCCGAGGGAATGAGCAACAAGGCGATCGCCGCTTCGCTGGTCATCGCCCAGCGGACCGCGGAAGGGCACGTCGAGCACATCCTGAACAAGCTCGGGTTCACCTCGCGGGCCCAGATCGCCGCCTGGGTCGGCGAGCAGGACCACCGTAACCCTGGGAGTTCCTCATGAAGTCCGACGGCGGCCTGCTGACAGGCGGAGCGTCCTTCATCGGCCGCAGACGGGAGCTGTCCACCGCCAGGAAGGCGCTCACCCAGGGACGGCTGCTCACGTTGACGGGGCCGGGCGGCGTGGGCAAGACCCACCTGGCCCTGCGGATCGTCGAGCACGTGCAGGGGATGTTCCGCGACGGCGTCGGCGTGGTCGAACTGGGCACGCTGGAGACGGGCGAGCTGCTGGAGCCGGCGGTGGCCACGGCGCTGGGGTTGCACGACACGGGCCCCGACCCGATGAACGCGCTGGTGGATTACGTGGCGGGCAAGCGCATGCTGCTGGTCCTGGACAACTGCGAGCACCTGTGCACGATCTGCGGCCGCTTCGTGGACCGGCTGCTGCGGGTCGCTCCCCGGCTGCGCGTCCTGGTCACCAGCAGGCAGACGCTGGGCGTCTACGGCGAGCGGGTGCTGCCCGTACGGCCGCTGCCGGTGCCCGACCCGGCCGGCCCGCCTGGAGAGATCGTCCGCCACGACTCCGTCCGCCTGCTCGAGGACCGCATGGCGGCCGTCCTGCCCGGGTTCTCCCTCGCCGCGGACAACGCGCACCGGGTGGCCCGGCTGGCCCAGCGCCTGGAGGGTGTGCCGCTGGCGATCGAGCTGGCCGCGGCCAGGCTGCGGACGATGTCACTCGACGAGCTGCTGCGCGAGCTGGACCGGCCCATCGACGTGCTGGCCGCCGACATCTGCGCCGCGCTGCCGCGCCACCACTCGGTGCGGGCGACCACCGACTGGAGCTACGGGCTGTGCTCGCCGGGGGAGCAGCGGCTCTGGGCCCGGCTGTCGATGTTCCCCGCCGGGGTCGACCTGGACACCGCCGAATCGGTGTGCAGCGGCGACGGGATCGACGCCGCCGACGTGCTCGACCTGCTGGCCGGGCTGGTCGACAAGTCGGTGGTGTGCTGCGAGCGGCGGGGGAGCGGGCTCAGATACCGCATGCTGGAGAGCCTGCGCGCCTACGGCGGCGAGCGGCTGGCGCCCTCCGACAAGGACCCGCTGCGCGGGCGCTACGTCGACCACTACCGGGACCTGGTCTGCGACAGCCGGATCGACCGGCTGGTGCCCGACCAGCTCGAACGCTACCGGCGGCTGCGGGTCGAGCTGCCCAACGTGCGGGTCGCCCTCGAAGCCTGCCTGAGCCGGCCGCCGCTGGCGCGGGTGGGCCTCGACATCGCCTCGGCGTTGTGGTGCTACTGGCTGCTGGCCGGCTCGCTGATCGAGGGCAGGTACTGGCTGGAGCGCGGCCTCGACCTGGTGCCGGAGCCGGGCAGGACCCGCGCGACGGCGCTCTGGGTGGACAGCACGCTCGCCCTTCGCCAGGGCGACCTCATGAGGGCGCTGCCCAGGCTGGAGGAGTGCCTCGACCTGGCCCGCCGCCCTGGCAACGAGGCCGTCCTTCCGTACGCCATCAGGACCGCCGGCGTCGCGGCCTTCTCCAGCGGAGACCACGAGCGCGGCCTGTCGCTGCTCCGTGAGTCGCTGGCCCTGCACCGGGCGGGGGAGAACCTGGACGGCGTCATGCTCAACCTCTACTACGCGGCCGCGTACGGCTCCGTCGGCCACGCCGGGAAGGCCGCCGAGTTCGGCGAGGAGCTGCTCGACCTGAGCGAGAAGCACCACGCGCAGATCTCCCGCGCGTACGCCCAGCTGGCGCTCGGCGTCGTGCGCTGGAACCTGGGCGACTGCCGCAGGGCCGAGGCGCTGGTGACGTCGGCGGCCGTGTTCACCGGGGAGGTCGACGACCGCTGGTGCCTCACCCAGTGCCTGGAGGTGCTGGCGTGGATCGCGGGCGCGCGCCAGGACCACCGGCGGGCCGCCGGGCTGATGGGCGCCGCCCACGCGCTGTGGCAGACGATGGGAGCCTCGCCCGAACGGCTGTGGTACCACGCGGCAGGGCACGAGCGCTGCAGGGAGCAGGCGCGGTGCGCGCTGGGCGGCAGGGCGTTCGCGACGGCCTTCCGCCAGGGGACGCGGCTCGGCCAGGAGCGCGCCGTGGACTACGCCGTCGCGGGGCCGTGATGAGGCGCGGTGGGCTCCGCCGCTGCGGGGCCGTGATGAGGCGCCGTGGGCTCCGCGGCGTGGCCTTCACGTCAGTGCGGCCTCCAGCAGCAGGGCGCCGGCGCCCAGGAGTGCGGCGTCGCGGCCCGCACGCGCCGGCGCCACCTCCAGGTCCCTCGTGGCCAGAGGGAGGCAGCGTTCCCACACGGCCGCCCGGATCGACGTGATCAGAGGCTCGGCGGCCGACAGGCTGCCGCCCACCGCCACCACGTCCGGGTTGAAGAAGTTGACCAGCACGGTGAGGACCTCGCCGATCCGCCGGCCGGCGTTGCGCACCAGGCTGGTCGCCTCCGGGATCGCGTCGTTGACGAGCCCCACGATGTCGCCGGTGCGGGTCACCGGGATCCCGGCCTCCGACAGGGCGGCCATCAGGGCGGCGCCGCTGGCGTAGGCCTCCAGGCAGTCGGGGTGGCCGCAGGCGCAGAGGACGGAGGAGTCCGACCGCACGCGGACGTGGCTGATGTCGCCGGCCGCGCCCCGGCCCCGGTGCAGGCGGCCGTTCACGACGACGCCGCAGCCGATGCCCGTACCGGCCTTGACGACCATGAGGTTGCGGCGGTCGGGCCAGCACCGCGCCTCGCCCGCGGCCATCAGGTTGGCGTCGTTCTCGACCAGGATCGGCAGGTCGTAGCGGGTGGCCAGGTACTCGGCCACCGGGAAGTCGTTCCAGCCCGGCATGCGCGAGGGCGTCACGACCCGCTGGGTGAGCGGGTCCACGGGGCCGGGGACGCCGGTGCCGATCCCGCGCAGCGGCACGGTCGCGGGCACATGCTCGGCCAGCAGTTCGTCGAACGCGCCGGCGATGCGGTCGAGCGTGGCCCGTGGGCCGTCGGCGATCTCGCAGGGTCGCTCCTCGACGACGAGCGGGGCGCCGCTGAGGTCGAGCAGGCCGAGGCGTACGTGGTGGGCGCCGAGGTCGGCGACCGCGAGCACGCCGGCCGTGTCCGACAGGCGCAGCCGCCGGGGCCGCCGGCCGCCGCGCGAGGTGCCGGAGCCCTCCTCGGCCAGCAGGCCGGCGTCGAGGAGCTCTTCGACGCGCAACGACACGCTGGACGCGGCCAGGCCGGATAAACGCGCGAGGTCCGCGCGTGACTCGGCCTTGCCGATGGCGACGAGTCGCAGCAGGTCGCCCTGTGCCCCCTGCACGGGCAGCCGCTGGTTCATGTGAAAATACCTACCATGCGTCGACTTCCGACGACAACGTATTGACTTAGTACGAAATATCCCACTACGGTCCGGCTTATCTTCGATATCGAAGGAAGTGAGCTGTTCATGAAGAGGTTTGTCGCCGCCGCCGCGTTCGCGGTGTTAACCCTTGCGGCCTGCGGTGAGTCGAGCAGCCCAGCCGTGCCGGGAGAGCCCCGCAGCAGCGGCCCCGACGTGCTGGCCAAGGCGCCGGTCGCGACGGCGGCCGAGATCCTGCCCGGCTCGACCATGGAGAAGATCAAGAAGCGCGGTGAGCTGCTCGTGGGCGGCTCGCTGGACGCGCCCCTGCTCTCCCAGCAGAACCCCGTCACCGGCGAGGTCGAGGGATTCGACGCGGAGATGGGCAGGGCGCTGGCCACGTACATCATCGGCGAGCCCAAGGTGAAGATCGTCAACTCGGCGTCGGAGACCCGGGAGGCCCTGCTCGCCAACGGCACCGTGGACGTCGTCTTCCAGACGTACACGATCACCGAGGAACGCGCGAAGCAGGTGTCGTTCGCGGGCCCGTACTACACCTCGGGTCTGTCGATCGCGGTGAAGAAGGGCACGACCGGCATCGCCAAGCCGGAGGACCTGAACGGCAAGAAGGTCCTGGCGGGCGCGAACACCCCGGCGATCCCCGCGATCAAGAAGCTGGCGCCGCAGGCGGAGATCATCACGTTCGGCAGCGACCCCGAATGCGTCCAGGCGCTCAAGCAGGACCGCGGCGTCGCGTACGTGCAGGACGAGACGATCCTCATCGCCGACGCCAAGGCCGACCCGGCGATCGAGATCGTCACCAAGCCGTTCACCGAGGACCCGTACGGCATCGGGCTCAAGCACGGTGACGACACGTTCAAGAAGTTCCTCAACGACTGGCTCAAGAAGACGCAGGACGCCGGGGTCTGGCAGCAGATCTGGAAGCAGTCCATCGGCACCGTCGTGACCGGCGAGGCTCCCCAGCCGCCGCGGATCGGCTCCGTGCCGGGGTCCTGATGTCCGTCCTCCTGGACCACCTGCCCGAGCTGTGGCAGGGGCTGGTCGTGACGTTCCAGCTCACCGCCGGGTCGTTCGCGGGCGCGGCGGTGCTGGGCGTGCTGGTGTGCGCCCTGCGCGTCAGCCCCGTCAGGGTGCTGCGCGCCCTCGGCACCGCCTACGTCGAGACGTTCCAGAACCTGCCGCTGCTCGTGCTGCTCGTCCTCGCCTTCTTCGGCCTGCCGGAGATCGGCATCCAGGCCGGCCTGCTGGTGACGGCCATCGTGGTCATCGCCGTGTACGAGGGCGCCTACGTCGGTGAGGCCCTGCGCTCGGGCGTGAACGCGGTGTCGAAAGGCCAGGGCGAGGCCGCCAGGGCCATCGGGCTGACGTTCGGCCAGTCGCTGCGGCACGTCATCCTGCCGCAGGCGCTGCGCACGGTCGTCCAGCCGCTCGGCAACATCTTCATCATGACGACCATGAACACCGCACTCGCCGCGGCCGTCGGCGTCGTCGATCTGACGGCCGCGGCCAACCGGGTCAACCTCGTCGAGGCGCAGCCGATCCCGATCTTCGTGGGCGCGGGCGTGGCCTACGCCCTGATCGCCGCCGCGGCCGGGTTCGTCACCGGGCGGCTCGAACGCAGACTGGTGATCCTCCGATGACGACCCTCCGGCCACTCCCAAGGCGGTCACCCCGATGACGAGCACCGCGCTCTTCGACGAGCCGGGGCCGAAGGCCAGAAGGCGCATCCGGATCGCGACCGTGCTCGGCGCGCTCGCCGCCGTCGCGCTCGCCGCCCTGGCCGTGCGGCAGTTCGCCGCCAACGGGCAGCTCGACGCGGCGCGCTGGCAGCCGTACGCGACCTGGCCCATGTGGCGCTACCTCCTCGACGGCCTGTGGTCCACCTTCCTCGCGGCCGTCGTCTCCGCGGCGCTGTCCATGGCGCTCGGGCTGCTGCTGGCGCTGGGCCGGCTCTCCCCGCGCCGGTGGGTGCGCCTGCCCGCCGCCGGATACGTCGAGGTGGTCAGGACCATCCCGGCGCTGCTGCTGGTGTACGTGGTGCTGTTCGCGCTGCCGCGCTACGGCATGGACCTGCCGCTGTTCTGGAAGCTGGTCGTGCCGCTGACCGTCTCGAACGCGGCCGCCTTCGCCGAGATCTTCCGCGCCGGCCTCAACGCCGTCGAACGCGGCCAGACCGAGGCCGGCCTGGCCGTCGGGCTCACCCCTTTCCAGACGATGCGGCTGGTCGTGTTGCCCCAGGCCGCGAGCCGGGTGCTGCCGTCCATCGTCAGCCAGTCCGTCGGGCTGCTCAAGGACACCTCGCTCGGCTTCATCGTCAGCTACGGCGAGCTGCTCTACAGCGGCAAGGTCCTGGCCGCCTACAACCACCTCGTCATCCAGACGTACCTCGTGGTCGCGCTGATCTACCTGGTCGTCAACGCCTCACTGTCCAAACTGGCCCGCACCCTGGAGGCCCGCCGGCCCTCCCTGCCCGGAAGGAGACCCGCACGTGCCTGAACTCGCCCTGCTCGCCGAGGTGATCCGGTCAGGCTTCGTGGAGAGCGTGCACTACGGCAGCGCCGTCGGCCTCGGCCCCTCCGGGCGCACGGAGGTGGCGCTCGGCCCGGTCGACGCGCCGGTGCTGCCGCGCTCGTCGGCCAAGCCGTTCCAGGCGCTGGCCTGTCTGACGGCGGGCGCCGCGCTGGCGGGGCCGAGCCTCGCTGTCGCGGCGGGCAGCCACACGGGCGAGGACTTCCACGTACGTCTCGTGCGCGAGCTGCTCGACGACTACGGCCTCGGCTTCGACGCGCTGGCCTGCCCGCCCTCGTGGCCCGAGGACCAGCCCACCATGCGCGAGCTGATCAGGCAGGGCCAGGACGTCTCCCGCGAGCGCATGAACTGCTCGGGCAAGCACGCCGCCATGCTGGCCGCCTGTGTGGCGAACGGCTGGGACGTGCCCGGTTACCTGGCTCCCGGCCATCCCCTGCAGCTCCACGTCCGCACCGTCACCGAGGAACTGGCGGGGGAGAAGGCCGCGCACGTGGCGATCGACGGATGCGGGGCGCCGCTGCTCGGGCTCACCCTGACCGGCCTCGCGCGGGCGGTGCGGGGGCTGGTGGCCGCCGCGCCCGGCAGCGGGCCGCGCCAGGTCGCCGATGCGATGCGCGAGCACCCCGAGTACGTCGGCGGCACCGGACACCAGAACACCGGCCTCATGCGGGCGCTGCCCGGCGCCCTGGCCAAGGGCGGCGCGGAGGGCGTGATGGTCGTGGCGCTGGAGTCGGGGCACTCGGCGGCGGTGAAGGTCATCGACGGCAGCCCGCGCGCCACCACCGCCATCGCACTGGACGTGCTGCGCCTGATGGGCTGCGACGTGGGCGGGGCGGAGGCGTACGAGCGGGTGGACGTGCTGGGCGGCGGCGTACCGGTGGGCAGGATCGCCACCCGGCTGCCCTGACCCGGCGGCCGGTCAGCCGTTCGCCAGTGCGGCGCCGCAGCCGTCCTTGAGGCCCGTGGCCGGATCGTCGCCGGCCTTCTTCTCCGCCGGCCCGGTGGTCGGCCCGGTGGTCGGCGCGGTGGTCGGCGCGGTGGTCGGCGCGCCGGTCTTCTTCGACGGGCGCTCGGCCTTCCCGGTCGTCGCCGTCGCATGCGTCGACGGGGTGGCCGAGGCGGCGACGGCGGGCTTGGTGTCCTTGGAGTCGCGGATGGCCTTGTCGGCGACGTCGCGGATCTTGTCCCAGTCGGGGTAGCCGGTGTTGATGAGCGGCGGCACGAACTGCACGCTGGACACCTTCGCGTTCTTGACCTTCAGCGCGAGCGGCACGAGGTGTTTGAGCATCGGCCGCGGGATGTCGGTCCTGATCAGCTCTTTGGTGGCCAGCGCGATCTTGTTGAACCTGGTCAGCACGGTCGCCGGGTCGGCCTGGTCGAGGATGGCGCCGAGCACGCAGCGCTGGCGGCGCATCCGGGTGTAGTCGTCGCTGTAGGTCCGTGAGCGGGCGTACCACATGGCGTCGGCGCCCTTGAGCTTGCGTGTGCCGGCCTTGACCAGGCCCTCGTTGTACCTGCCGAACACGACGTCCTTCTCGACGGTGAGGGTGACACCGCCGATGGCGTCGATGAGGCGGGCGAAGCCCCACATGTTGACCAGGGCGTACCAGTCGACCTTGACGCCGAGGGTGTAGCCGATCGTGTCCATCAGCACCTTGGCGCCCTGGTGCTCCTTGCCGTCGAAGATCTCGGGGTGGGAGTCGGCGTACTCCCAGACGCTGTTGAGCAGGTCGCTGCGCCCGCCGCCCGGGTCGGGAGGCAGGCGGAAGCCGGTGGGGAAACGCTCGGCCATCGGGGTGCCGGGGCGGAAGCGTACCTCCTCCAGGTTGCGCGGCAGGCTGAACAGCACGGTGTTGCCGCTCTCCACGTCGACGCTGGCCAGGTTCATGCTGTCGGTACGCACGCCGACCCTGTGGTCGTCGGCGTCGCCGCCGAGGAGCAGGATGTTGACCCGGCGCCGGCCCGCCCACGGGTTCTCCGGCTCCGGCTCGGCCGCGACGGGCCCGTCGTCGTCGGTGTCGCCGGCGGGCTGCTGGAAGATGCCGTCGAGGGTCTGCTGCGAGGTCCAGACGAACTGCGCGACCAGCCCGAACGGCACCACGACGGTGACGGCGAGCAGTCCGGCGAGCGTGCCGGTGACGATCTGCCCCGCCTGCGGCAGCCGTCCCGGCCGCAGCACGACGAACGAGTGCACGATGAGGGCGAACCACGCGACGCCCAGCACGGACGCGCCGGCGAGGATGGCCGTCAGCCAGGAGTCCTCGGTCAGCGAGCCGAGCAGGTTGTCGGTCGTCAGGCCCAGGGCGAGCAGGCCCAGCAGCAGGGCGGCGTAGCACGAGAGCAGTGCCAGACCGGTCCTTCGCCATCCGGCGCGCATATGGGCGGCGCCGGGCGCGAGTGCCCCCAGCACCAGCCAGCCCAGGACCGCTCGGGCGCTTTTCGGTTCCTTTGCCTGCCGCACGCCTTCCCCGTTTCCCCGCGTTCACCACCATAGGCGCGATAACCGCATCCTGTGGTGGACCCGCCGGTGCGGCTCGCCGAAGACACGGAGATCGCTGCGCTGAGGCAGGCCGCTGACGTGGCCCGTCTCAGGTCTGATCGAGGCGGCAGCCTACGCAAAGAATACGAAATGTCTCCTTATCGGAGGATGAACTTCAAGAACCGAATAAGATTCCGTTCATGGCCTTCACCGAGATCGGGTACGAGGTGAGCGATCGCGTCGCCACCGTGACGCTGCGCCGGCCCGAACGGCTCAACGCCTTCACCCTGACCATGCGCGCCGAACTGATCGAGGCGTTCGACCTGGCCGACGCGGACGACGACGTACGCGCCGTGGTGGTGACCGGGGCGGGCCGCGCGTTCTGCGCCGGGGCCGACCTGAGCGGCGGCGGCGACACGTTCGCGCGCCCGGCCCACCAGGACGGCGGACCTCAGGAGCGGGACCTCGTGGACGGCGCGCCGCGCGACGGCGGCGGCACGGTCGCGCTCAGGATCGCCAGGTCGCTCAAACCGGTCATCGGCGCGATCAACGGCGCGGCCGTGGGGGTCGGGGTCACGATGACGCTGCCCATGGACGTGCGCCTCGCCTCGGACACGGCCAGATTCGGATTCGTGTTCGCGCGGCGCGGGATCGTCACCGAGGCGGCGTCCAGCTGGTTCCTGCCCAGGATCGTCGGCATCGCCCAGGCCATGGAGTGGGCCGCGACCGGCCGCGTCTTCCCGGCCTCGGAGGCGCTCGAAGGGCGGCTCGTCTCGCGCGTGTACCCGGCGGACGAGCTGCTGCCCGCGGCGTACGCGCTGGCGGGGGAGATCGCCGCGAACACCTCCGCCGTCTCCGTGGCAGCCGTACGCAGGCTCATGTGGTCGGGCCTGTCGGCGGCCTCGCCCTGGGAGGCGCACGCGGCCGACTCCCGGCTCATGACCGAGCTCGGCGGCGCGCCCGACGCGGCCGAAGGCGTCAGCGCCTTCCTGGAGAAACGGCCCGCCCGATTCCCGATGACGGTCAGCCGGGATCTCCCGCCCGGGGTGCCGTCGTGGCCCGACGATCCTTATCGTGTCTGACGTGTACGAGACCACCGTGCTGCCCCTGCCCGACGACTTCGAAGGCCCGGTCGTCGCGACGCTGGTCGCCAGGCGGGCCACCACCTCCACCCGCAGGGCCGTGCTCTACCTGCACGGGTTCACCGACTACTTCTTCCAGGACCACCTGGCCGAGCACTACGTCGGCCGCGGCATCGACTTCTACGCCCTCGACCTGCGCAAATACGGCCGCTCGCTGCTGCCCCACCAGACCAGGGGCCTGATCAGGAGCGTCACCGACTACTTCCCCGAGATCGACGAGGCCGTCCGCATCATCAGGCAGGACCACGACGAGCTGACGATCAACGCCCACTCCACCGGCGGCCTGATCGCGCCCCTGTGGGCCGACCGCGTGCGGGGCCGCGGCCTGGTCCAGGGGCTCGTGCTCAACAGCCCGTTCTTCGACCTCAACGTGCCTGCGCCGCTCCGCCTGGCCGCCGACCTGCTCAAGACGCCGCTGTCCTACACCCGCTGGGCCCTCCCTCTCGGCGTCAGCACCGTCTACGGGCAGAGCCTGCACCGCAGCCTGCGGGGCGAATGGGACTACGACCTGGAGCTCAAGCCCCTGCACGGCTTCTCCGTGCACGCCATGTGGCTGGCCGCCATCCGCAGGGCGCAGCGCCGGCTCCACGCGGGCCTGGCGGTGGACGCGCCCGTGCTCGTGCTCAGCTCGGCGGCGGGCCTGCGCGTACGCGACTTCGTCCCGGAGGCGCGCACGGCCGACGTCGTGCTCGACCCCCGGCAGATGGCCCGCTGGTCCACCTCGGTCGGGCCGCACGTCACCTGCGTACGCATCACGGACGGCCTGCACGACCTGGTGCTGTCGGCCGAGCCGGTGCGCAAGCAGGTGTTCGCCGAGCTCGACCGCTGGATGAACACCTTCGTCTACCAGGGGAACGAGAAGAGCCCGTAGTAGGCCGCCGCCACCATCAGCAGGCCGGTGCCGCCCAGCACGCCCGCGATCGCCACGTGCTGCCAGCGGCTCGGCCGCATGCCCTCGCGCAACGCCGACACGAGCGCCGCCACCGCCGTGACCTCCTGGACCAGCATCCACACCGCGAGCACGCGCACGACCAGCCAGCCGGCCAGCACGGCCGGCCAGGCGCCCGCCTGGTTCACCGAGAACAGCACCAGCAGCATGATGAACGCCACCACCGACATCAGCAGGCCGAGGCTCGTCCACGCGATCCTGCTGAGCCTGCGCCGCAGCGGCGGCCAGAGGCGGGCGTTGGCCTCGGCGGTGACGCCCGCGCGGCCGCGCAGGCGGACGACCATGGCGGCGACCGGCCCCGCCACGTAGCCCACCGCCGCCAGGCAGATCGTCAGGCCCAGCATCGTGCCGCCCGCGTACCAGGGGGCCGCGGGCACGTCGCTGGCCTCGAACCGCTGGACCGGGGTGGCGCCCGCCATGTGTACGGATGGCTCGGCGGTGTCCGGCAGACCGAGGATCCAGTTGGCCATGGTCTCGAGGTAGCCCTGGGTGAAGTCGCCGCCGTGGACCCGCATGGCGTGATCGCCCTCGGCCATGAAGCGGATCGTGTAGTCGTCGTTGCCCGCCTTCTTCATCGCCGTGATCAGCGCCTGGGTGGACTCGACGAAGGGGATTGAGGGGTCGGTGGTGCCGTAGAACGCGAGGACCGGCTGCTCGACCTGGCTTAAGGCGGGCATCGCGTCGTAGCGCAGGAAGTCGAAGCCGACCCCGCCCATCGCCCTGGTCAGCAGGTCGCGTACGCCGATCGGGGCGTGCAGCCTGAGCAACTGCTCGTTCAGCGCCCACGCGACCTGGCGCAGCGGGGAAACGTTCGGGGAGGACACCATCACCAGGAACTTCACCGCGGAGCTCTTCGCCGCCGCGATGGGCACCACCCAGCCGCCCTCACTGACCCCCCACACCCCGATGCGGGCGGGATCCACCTCGGGACGGTCGCGCAGGTATTCCACCATGCGCAGCGCGTCGTCGGCCAGCAGCCCGAAGTCGCGGTCGCGGAAGTTGTAGCCGACCGTGCGCTTGTCGAACGCGATCGTCACCACGCCCGCTTCGGCGAGGAACTCCGCCTGCGGCGCGAACTCGGTCCGCGACCCGTTGCCCGACCCGGACACGAACACCATCGCCGGATGCCGCCCCGGCGTCGCCGGCGCCCGGAGCGTTCCCTCGAGGCGCTGCCCCTCGCCCGCCACCGAGACCTGCTCCCTGCGCACGGAGGCGGTCGCCGCCACCGGCTTCAGCTCGGCGACCGGCTGCTCCGGGATCGACTGGAAGACTGGATCGGCCTTGAGCGGCGGCGGGTCGAACGCGGGTGGCAGGACGTATCCGACCGTCGCGAGAGCCACCAGCACCAGACCGGCGGCCACGCTCAAGGTGCCACGGCCCGTGCGCATCGGCCTCCCCATGTGCGTTGGTTTGCCCGCCGATCGTCCAGCGTACTCCCGGAGCGTGAGACAGGTGAGCCCACATTTGTCGGTGAGAACTGTTAGTTTCCTGCGACATGCGCATCCTGCACACGTCCGACTGGCACCTCGGGCGCTCACTCCACCGCGAGAGCCTGCTCGCGGCGCAGGCGGCGTTCGTCGACCACCTGGTGGAGACGGTGCGGGCCGAGCGGGTCGACGTCGTGGCCATCGCCGGCGACGTCTACGACCGGGCGCTGCCGCCGGTCGACGCGGTCGCGCTGCTCGACGACGCGCTGGCCCGGTTGCGCGCCGCGGGGGCGCGGGTGGTGCTGATCAGCGGCAATCACGACTCGGCGCTGCGGCTCAGGTTCGGCTCGGCGTTGTTCGAGACGGCCGGGGTGCACGTACGCACCCGCCCCGACCAGGCGTGGGAGCCGGTGATGGTCGGCGACGTCGCCTTCTACGGCATCCCCTATCTCGAGCCCGAGCTGGTCCGCGCCGGCTGGGAGCTGCCCGACCGCAGCCACACCGCGGCGCTCACGCACGCGATGACCCGCATCAGGGCCGACGCCGCCCGCCACCGCGCCTGCGTGGTGCTGTCGCACTGCTTCGTCACCGGCGGGCAGGTCAGCGACAGCGAGCGCGACATCAGCGTGGGCGGGGTGGCCCACGTGCCCCTGCCGGTCTTCGACGGGGCCGGCTACGTCGCGCTCGGCCACCTGCACGGGCGCCAGCGCATGTCCGAGACCGTGCGCTACTCCGGATCGCCGCTGGCCTACTCCTTCTCCGAGGCGGGCCAGGTCAAGGGCTGCTGGCTGGTCACCCTGGGCGAGGAGACGGAGTTCGTGCCCGCGCCCGTGCCCCGGCCCGTCGCCACCCTGCGGGGCCGCCTCGACGACCTGCTGACCTCCCCGCGGCACGCCCGCCTCGAAGACCACTGGCTCCACGTCACCCTGACCGACGCCGTCCGCCCCAAAGCCGCCATGGAGCGCCTGCGCGCCCGCTTCCCCCACACCCTCGGCCTGGCCTTCGAACCGGAAGGCTCCGTCCCCGCCGCCCGGCCCGCGCGCCTGAGCGGGCGGCCGGAGGCCGAGGTCGCCCTCGACTTCGTCCGCGAGGTGCGCGGCGAGCCTGCGGCGGCCGAGGAGGAAAGCCTGCTAAGACAGGCCATCGAGGCGTCGAGGGTGAAGGAGACGATGGCATAGATGCGGCCGCACCGGCTCACGTTCACGGCCTTCGGGTCCTTCCCCGGCACCGAAACCGTCGACTTCGACGCCCTTGCGCAGGCCGGCCTCTTCCTCGTCCACGGGCCCACAGGCGCGGGCAAGACCACGATCCTCGACGCGCTCTGCTTCGCCCTCTACGGCCAGGTTCCCGGCCGGCGCAACAGCGCCCGCAGCCTGCGCTGCGACCACGCCCCGCCCGCGACAGGGCCCTCGGTCGACCTTGAGGTGACCCTCCGCGGCCGCTTACTCCGCATCCGGCGTTCACCCGCCTGGCAGCGGCCCAAGCTGCGCGGCGCCGGCTCCACCGAGGAGAAGGCCAAGGTCGTCGTCTCCGAGCGCCGGGGATCGTCGTGGCACGGGCTGACCACCCGGCTCGACGAGGCCGGGCACCTGGTGGGAGAGCTGCTCGGCATGAACGCCGACCAGTTCTGCCAGGTGGCGATGTTGCCGCAGGGGGAGTTCGCCAGGTTCCTGCGGGCCGACGGCGACGAACGCGCCAAGCTGCTGGAGCGGCTGTTCACCGTCCAGATCTTCACCCAGGCGGAGGCGTGGCTGGCCGAGCACCGCAAGCTGGCCTGGCGCGAGGCCCAGGAGCTGCGGCAGCAGGTCGACTTCGCCATCAACCGCGTGGAGGAGGCCGCCGGCGACACCCTCTCCGCCACCACCGGCGTGCACGGGATCGCCCAGGAGCCCGGGGCCGGCGGAGGACGCGAGAGCGGTGGCGCGAAGTCCCGGGAGCCGGCGCACGGGAACGCCGCCGATCAGGCCGGCGACGCCGGGTGGCTCACACCGGAAGCCGACCCGTTGCGCTGGGCCGGAGCCCTGCTCGACGCCGCACGGGCGGTCGTGGGAAGCAGCGCCGAGGAGCAGGCCGCGGCCGGGCAGGCGCTGCGCTCGGCCCGCCGGCGTCACGACCAGGCCGCGGACCTCGCCGACCGCCGGCGCCGCCACGCCGAGGCGCTCACCCGCCGCCGCGCCCTCGACGAGCGCGCCGACGAGAGAGCCGACCTTCAGGCCATGCTCGACGACGCCGCCAGGGCCGACCGGGTCATGCCGCTCATCACCGCCGTCAGACAGCGTGCAGAGGCCGCCACCAAGGCTCGCACCCTGGCCGCCGACGCCCTCGCCCGAGCCCGCCCCCTCCTC
>NZ_SMLD01000121.1:0-27688 GCF_004352805.1 Nonomuraea mesophila | reverse complement strand
CCGGGGCTCGGGTTCGGGCCGGGGCCTGGCCCGCCGGGTCCGGGGCCCTTGCAGTCGACCTTGGTGCTGTAGCCGACTCCGCGGGGGTCGAAGCCGACCAGGTCGTAACGTTCGTTGAGCCGCGCGGCGGACGCGTTACCCATGATCATGTCGATCGGCATGAGATAGCCGCTGCCGCCTGGGCCGCCCGGGTTGACCGCGAGGCTGCCCAGCCGCCGCGGCCGGTTCGTGGCTTTGAGCCGGGTGATCGCGACGGTGATCTGCCGGCCGTCCGGCTTGCCGTGGTCCAGCGGTACCTTGACCGTTCCGCATTCCAGACGGTCCAGCAGGCGCCGAAACTCCGGTATCCGCGCGTCCGGCACGCGGCGGGATCTGAGCACGTCGTCGGAGTAGGCGGGGCAGTCCCGCCAGGAGACCTCCGGCCCACGGTCTTCCGCCGCCGCGGCGGCGGGTGAGCCGGCGACCAGCGAGGCCAGCACGACGGCGGCCAGTCCGGCCGCCGGGAGTTCACGTTGGATCATGACGGTCCACTCTGGGGGTGGTTCGGGGCTGGCCGCGTCCGTCTTCAGACTCAAGGTCGCGTCTGTCGTGAGAGGTACACCGGCGCCGGGGATCCGTCTTGCGATGGATGCCGTGGGCCCGGGATTGGCCGTAGGCTCACATGGTCATGATGGAGCAGTCGGTGGGCGCCCTCCGGGCCTGGTCGCGCCGGCCAGCGGTGCAGGACGTGCTGCTGGCGTCCGCGCTGCTCCCGGCCTGCGTGATGGCGAACGACCCCGGTGCCATCGTGGGAGCCCTGGCACCGGGGCCGGCCGGCCAGGGGCTCTGGTGGGCCGCGACGGCGCTGGCCGTCGCGGCCGTCGCGCTCCGCCGGCGGTGGCCGTTGCCGATGTTCGCCCTGAGCGTGGCCTCCGTCCTGACACACGTCGCCGGGGCAGCGCCGCTCATGATCGTTGATTTGGCCGTGCCGATTTTGGTGTACACGATCGCGTCCCGCCACGGCCACGCCGTCTCACTCGCGGGAGCGGCCGGCGTGCTGGCGCTGGTCATGGGCTGGAACCTGAGTTATGCGCTCAACGCGAGCCCGTCACGCGACCTCGCCGGGGGGTTCCAGCCGGTGACCACCCTCCCCGCGGCTCCGGGCGCCGACCTGCCCAATGTCGGGCCCAATGTCGGGCCCAATGTCGGGCCCAATGTCGGGCCCAATGTCGGGCCCAATGTCGCTGCCGGGCCCGACGGGGTCCGCGTGGCCTATCGGCAGCAACGGACCGCCTGGAACGGTGTTCCTGTGCTCGGATCGATCCTGATCGCCTCCTGGGCGATCGGTTCCGGCGCGCGCAGCCGCCGGGCCCACCTCACCGAGTTGCGTGCGCACGCGCAAGATCTCGAACGCGAGCGCGACCAGCAGGCGGCGCTGGCTGCGACCGCTGAGCGGGGGCGGCTCAGCCGCGAGCTCCACGACGTCGTGGCGCACGGCCTGTCGGTGATGGTGATCCAGGCCCAGGGTGGCGCGGCCGCGCTGGACAACAGGCCCACCGACACTCGCGCCGCTCTGGAGGCAATCATCAGGACGGGACGCGACTCCCTCGCCGACATGCGCAGGGTCCTCGCGGTGGTGGGAGACATGGAGGACACCTGGCACCCGCAGCCCGGGCTCGCCCAGCTGTCCTCGCTGATCAGCCAGGTGCGGAAGACCGGCACGCCGGTGCGGCTGCGCGTCGAAGGCGTCCCCGCGCCGCTGCCGTCCGCCGTCGAACTGTCGGCGTATCGGATCGTGCAGGAGGCACTGACCAACACCATGAAACACGCGGGCACGGGCGCCAGGGCGACCGTCGTCCTCTCCTACGGCGAAGCGGAGGTCGACATCGAGGTCAGTGACGACGGGCGGGGCGTGTCCGGCGACACGGGCAGCGGCAACGGCCTGCGCGGCATGCGCGAGCGCGTGAGGCTGCTCGGAGGCAGGCTCATCACGGGGCCCGAGCCCGGCGGTGGGTTCGTCGTGCGGGCGGGGCTGCCGATCCAGGGACGTGACGGGTGATCCGCGTGCTGCTCGCCGACGACCAGGCGCTGGTCCGCACCGGCTTTCGCATGATCTTGGAAAACGCGTCCGACATGCGGGTGGTCGGCGAGGCCGCCGACGGGGCCGAGGCGGTCGCGGCCACGCTGGCGTCGCAGCCGGACGTCGTGCTGATGGACGTACGGATGCCCGACGTCGACGGAGTCGAGGCGACCCGCCGTATCAGCGCAGAGGCCGCCGGCACCCGGATCCTGATCCTGACGACCTTCGACCTCGACGAGTACGTCTACTCCGCCATCCACGCCGGGGCCAGCGGGTTCCTGCTCAAGGACACCCTCGCTCCCGACCTGCTCTCGGCCATTCGCGTGGTGGCGCGCGGCGACGCGGTCGTCGCCCCGAGCGTGACCCGCCGGCTCCTCGAGCGCTACGTCGGCACGGAGCCGGCGCGGGCGGCGTCCACAGCCGACCTGGACGTTCTGACCGAACGCGAACGTGAGGTGCTGGGACTCATCGCCCGCGGCCTGTCGAACTGCGAGATCGCCGACCGTCTCTACCTGTCCGAGGGGACCGTCAAGACCCACGTCAGCCGGGTCCTTGCCAAGCTCGGCCTGCGCGACCGGGTGCAGGCCGTCGTCCACGCCTATGAATGCGGCCTGGTGCGCGCCGGGATCACCGACCGGCCCTGACCCCGCGTGCACTGCGGCGACCCCGATCTCCTGCGCCGGGCGCTTCACTGGGGGATGCCTCGGCGATCCCTACGGCCGCCGCCGCGTCTTCATCGCCGGCACGGCGGCCCCCACCCGGGCCTCCATGGGCACGGCCCCGCGTCGGGAACTCGCCGGAAGAAGGCCGGCGCAAGCCGTACGACCCCGCAGAACAGGGCCATGCCGACTAGTAACCCGACGGGCGCACGAGGCCCGTCTCGTAGGCGAAGACGGCCGCCTGCGTACGGTCCCGCAGCCGCAGCTTGACCAGGATCCTGCTGACGTGGGTCTTGACGGTCTGCTCGGCGACGACCAGGCGCTCGGCGATCTCCGCGTTCGACAGTCCCTGGGCGATGAGCGCCAGCACCTCGGTCTCGCGTTCCGTCAGGTCGGAGACGCGCTCCTTCAGCGGGGCGCGCGGAGCGCCGCTCATGCGGGAGAACTCCGCGATCAGACGTTTGGTGACGTTCGGCGCGAGCAGGGCGTCCCCTGCCGCCACCACCCGCACCGCGTGGGCCAGGTCGGCCGCCGACGCCTCCTTGAGCAGGAAGCCGGAGGCGCCCGCGCGCAGCGCCTCGTAGACGTAGTCGTCCAGGTCGAACGTGGTCAGGACGAGGACCTTCACGTCCGCCTCCGGCCGCCCCGCGATGCGGCGGGTCGCCTCGATGCCGCTCATTTCCGGCATGCGGCCCGCCGCGAAGATCCGGGCGCCGAACCGGGGCGAGACCGGGTCGGCGCCCAGCCCCACCGTGACGAACGGCAACCCGGCCGACAGGTGCGGCAGGTGCGCGGTCCAGTCTCCCGCCGTGCGCCCGGCCCACACCGTGGCCGGGGTACGCATCGCGGCGGCGTCGGGCACACCCGCGCCAGGGCTGCCGAACATGACGATGGCGGCGACGTCCAGCCCCGGCGCGGCCAGGCCGCACACCACGGAGCCGTAGGAGTGGCACAGGAGCGTGACCCGGGCGCCGGGCCTGGCCGCGCGCAGCTCCTGTACGAACGCGCGCAGGCGGGGAGCGGCGCCGGCGGCGCGGTGAGGGGTCACCGCCTGGAGGCTCACGCTGCTCGGCGTGGCGTAGCCGAGCCAGGCGACCACCGCCGACCGGTCGCCGAGCGCGGCATGGAGCCGCAGCGAGCCGCCGCGCAACATGCCGTACTTGTCCAGGTCGATGCCGGCGCCCGGC
The DNA here is from genome assembly GCF_004352805.1 of Nonomuraea mesophila. Classification (NCBI taxonomy): domain Bacteria; kingdom Bacillati; phylum Actinomycetota; class Actinomycetes; order Streptosporangiales; family Streptosporangiaceae; genus Nonomuraea; species Nonomuraea mesophila. The sequence goes on along the minus strand of NZ_SMLD01000121.1, from coordinate 23,783 downwards.
ACCATCACGGCGATGCGCTCGGCCGTGGCCAGGTCGCCGAGGACCTCCACGGCCCGGCCGCCGTCCCGGCCGTCGAAAGACAGGAACCGCCGCGAGGGGTCCGCCAGCTCGCGTAACCGGGCGGCCCGCCACCGGTGGCCGAGCCGGGCCGCCGCCCGCTCGGCGGCCAGGATCTCCACGCGGCCGGCCGCGTAGCGCGCGGCGAGCGCGGCCGGGGTCGTGCCGGCGAGAGGGGCGACGGGGGCGGGTGCGGGCGACGGCACCGCCCCTGGCCGGGTCACGCCGCTGACCGGCGCCGCCAGCGCGGCGGTGACGAGCGTGGTGAGCAGGGCGCGGCGCATGCTGCCACGCCGGCGGGTCGCCATGGGCGGTGATCCTTCCGTGCCGGAGACGTATTCGGGCCTCGAAGGTAGGGATCATCGCCGGTAACCGGCGTCCCGCTGTGGGGTGCACCTGCCGCGTAGCTCTTACGTACTACGGGTGGCAGACGCTCATGCGATCGTCACCGCGACGGCGACAGCAGAGGCTCGTCCTTGCTCGGGACACGGTGGTGGGTGGTGCCGTCGGGCAGGGTCTCCTCGAACGTGAACGGCAGCCCGGCGGCGATGGACGGGTGCGGGTTGTCCATGAGCTGGAAGTGCAGATGCGGTTCGCTGGAGTTGCCCGAGTTGCCGCACTGCCCGACCAGCCGGCCGGCCTCGACCCGCTCGCCCTTGCGTACCTGGACCGAGCCGCGCTTGAGATGGGCGAACACGGCGTGCACGCCGTCGCCGAGGTCGAGGATCACGTGGTTGCCGAGCACGCCGCCCGGGCCCGCCAGCTCGCGTACGAAGCCCTCGATCATGACGTAGATCAGGGCCGGCCAGGAGTTGCGGCTCAGGTGGTCACGCCAGAAGTCCCGGGCGCGCACGACGGTGCCGGCGGCGGGGGCGTGGATCGGGCTGCCGAAGCCGGGGAAGGTCTCGGGGCGGCTCATCAACGGCCTGCTCACCACGGGCTTCCACTCGATGTCCTCGTCCGGCCAGTGCACCAGGTCCACGGCGTACGTCTGCCCGTAGGCGTGCACTCCGTGGCTGGGCACCTTGTCGGCCGGGCTGTTGATCGCGAGCCAGCGTCCCCGCACGGGGCTCGCGACCGGGATCGGCGGGCGCCGGACGGACCCCGCGGGCAGGAAGGTCGAGGCGAAGCCGGCCAGGGCCAGCACGATGCCCGCCACGCTCAGCCACCCGAGCCGGTGGACGAACTCGCCGAATGCCAGGAGCAGCCCGATGATGATCATAGGCATCCGCGCGCGGGCGAGGATCACGGGGAACATGACGTCCTTTCGGTGGGGGATCACGTCTGCGCCGCCGCGCGAGCGGCCGGCCTCGCCACCTACCCACGCCGCGGGCCCGCACGCGTACGGGCTCCTGCGGCCGCGCCGGCGAGGACCGTGGGGCGAAACTTGCCGGGACCTTGCCGGGCCCCTTGCGGGGCACGCCGCGCCGCTCGCGCGGGACCACGGTGGAATGGACGCAGTCATGGTACGCGGGGATTACGGGGTGGCGGGATGGCCGGAGTGCTCGATCGGGTTCGCGCGGGCCGGGAGTCCGCCGGCCTGGCGCTGGTGGCCGACGCCGGCGCCGTCGTCGAGGCGGCGGCCGCCATGGCGGGGCGGTTCCGGCGGGGGAGCAGGCTGCTGACCTTCGGCCGGGGCGCGTCGGCGGCCGACGCGGCGCACGTGGCGGTGGAGTTCAGCCACCCGGTGATCGTCGGCAAGCTCGCGCTTCCCGCGCTCTGCCTGGGCGGTGAACCGGGCCTGCTGACGGTGCTGGGACGCCCGGGGGACATCGCCGTGGGCGTGCGCCCGGCCGCGGGCGACCTCACCGCCGCGCGCGAGCTGGGCATGCTGACCGTCGCCCTGGTGGCGGCGACGCCCTGTGACGAGGACGCGCCGGCCGGGGTGAGGGGAGCGGACGTCGCGGCTGATCACGTGCTGGCCGCGCACAGCGATGACCCGCTGGTCGCGAGGGAGATCCACATCACGGTGTACCACCTGCTGTGGGAGCTGGCGCACGTGTTCCTGGAGTCGGAGGAGGGCGCGTGAGCGGCGACGACGAGGCCGGGCCCGTGTGCGACTCGTGCGTGACGTGCGGCGACGTGGCCGTGCCTGTGCGCGTGACCGGCCTGCTGCCCGGCGGCCTGGCCCTGGCCGACGTGAGCGCGGCCGGCGAGGGGATCACCGAGGAGATCAGCGTGGCGCTGGTGGAGGCGCGAGTCGGCGACACGGTGCTGGTGCACGCGGGCGAGGCGATCGCCGTGGTGGAGAGGGCGGAAGCATGACCGAGACGATGTACCCCTTCCTGCGGCGCGACCCGCTGGACGTGCGGACGTCCACCGAGGAGAAGGCCCGCGAGAGCCTGGAACTGCGGCGGCGGGTGCTGGACGAGCTGATGGCGCCGCTGGCGGTAGCCGCGGCGGAGCTGGCCGCGGCCTTCCGCGGCGGCGGGCGGCTGTTCGCCTTCGGCAACGGCGGCAGCAGCACGGACGCGCAGTCGGTGGCCGGCCTGTGCACCGCGCGCGGCCTGCCGGCGGTGTCCCTCACCGGCGACGCGGCGCTCGTGACGGCGCTCGGCAACGACGTCGGCTTCGACGTGGTGTTCGCCCGCCAGCTCGCCGCCCTGGGCGGTCCCGGCGACATCGCGTGCGCGCTGTCGACCAGCGGCGGCTCGGCGAACGTGCTGCGCGGCCTGGCCCAGGCCAGGAGCATGGGCATGACGACCGTCGGCTTCGCGGGCTCGGGAGGCGGGCGCATGGCCGAGGAACGGCTCGCCGAGCACCTGTTCGTCGTCCCGTCGTCGTCGGTGCACCGGATCCAGGAGGCGCAGGCGACGCTCTACCACGTACTGGCCGAGCTGGTGTCAGCAGATACGCGGTAGCGGATCGCCCACCAGCACGTCGACCACCCGGGTGCCGCCGAAGGCGGTACGCAGCAGCACCAGGCCCGGAGGGTCGGCGGTGACCGTACCGGCGATCGCGGCCTCGGCGCCCAGCGGATGGGCGCGCAGCGTGTCGAGGGCCTGCCCGGCGTGCTCGCCGTCGACCACGGCCACGAAGCGGCCCTCGCAGGCGACGTAGAGCGGGTCGAGTCCGAGCAGCTCGCACACTCCGGTCACTTCCGGATGCACGGGGATGCGCTCCTCGTCCAGCACCACGGCGACCTCGGACGCGCGGGCCACCTCGTTGAGCACCGTGGCCACCCCGCCACGGGTGGCGTCCCGCAGAGTCCTGACGTGCCGGGGCAGCACCTTGAGCAGTTCGGCGACGATGCCGTGCAGCGGCGCCGTGTCGGACGTGATCGGCGCCTCGATGCCGAAGTCGTCCCTGGCCAGCATGATGGCCGCCCCGTGCGCGCCGATCGGGCCCGACACGATGACCGCGTCCCCCGGCCGCGCGCCGGAGGCCGACAGCGTGACCGGCTGCTCGACGACGCCGACCCCGGCCGTGGTGACGTAGCAGCCGTCGGCCTTGCCGCGCTCGACGACCTTGGTGTCACCGGTGACGATCGTCACCTGCGCCCGCTCCGCGGCGGCCGCCATGGAGGCGGTGATGCGCCGCAGGTCGGCGACGGGGAAGCCCTCCTCAAGGATGAAGCCCGCCGACAGGTGCACCGGGCGGGCCCCGCACATCGCCAGGTCGTTCACGGTGCCGTTGACGGCCAGGTCGCCGATGTCGCCGCCGGGGAAGAACAGCGGCGAGACGACGTACGAGTCCGTGGTGAAGGCCACGGGGCCGTCCCCGAGCCGCACGAGCGCGCCGTCGTCCAGCGGCGCGAGCATCGGGTTGCGGAACGCCTCCAGGAACACGGCCTCGATCAGCGTCTGCGTGGCCTTGCCTCCGGCGCCGTGGGCGAGCGTGATGCGCTCCTCCCTGACGACGGGCTTGCGCCGCCGCATCCGCTCGATGCGGTCGAGCACCTGCTGCTCACGGGTCATGGCCGGCCCGCCTCCCTCGGCTCCCGCGCCGCGGCGCTCATCTGCTCGCGGCTGAACCGCCCGAAGTTGTAGTACGCGGCGCACGCGCCCTCGGAGGAGACCATGCACGTCCCGATCGGCGTCTCCGGAGTGCAGGCGGTACCGAACACCTTGCACTCCCACGGCTTGAGCACCCCCTTGAGCACCTCGCCGCACTGGCACGACTTCGGGTCGGCGACGCGCAGGCCGGGCAGGTCGAAGACGCGCTCGGCGTCGAAGGCGGCGTACTCGCCGGCCATGGCGAGCGCGGAGTGGGCGATGAAGCCGAGCCCGCGCCACTCGAAGTGCGGCCGCAACCGCATCACCCGGCCCATGGCCGACAGCGCGATGCTGTTGCCGTCCCAGGGCACCACGCGGGCGTACTGGTTCTGCACCTCGCAGCGGCCCTCGGCGAGTTGCCCGAGCAGCATGTGCACCGAGGTGAGGATGTCGAGCGGCTCGAACCCCGCCACCACCAGCGGCTTGCCGTAGTCGCGGGCGATGAACTCGTACGGCCGGCAGCCGATCACCGCCGACACGTGACCGGGGCCGATGAACCCGTCGAGGCGCAGGTCGGGCGAGTCGAGGATGGCCTTGACCGCCGGAATGATCATGACGTGGTTGCAGAAGACGGAGAAGTTGGCCAGGCCCTCGGCCGCGGCCCGCAACACGGTCATGGCGGTGGAGGGCGCGGTGGTCTCGAAGCCGATGGCCATGAACACGACCCGCCGGTCCGGGTTGGCCCGCGCGATCTTCAGCGCGTCGAGCGGGGAGTACACCATCCGGATGTCGGCCCCCGCCGCCTTGGCGTCCAGGAACGAACCCGAACCGCCCGGCACCCGCATCATGTCGCCGAACGACGTCATGATCACGTCCGGCTGCCGCGCGATGTGGATGGCGTCGTCCACCCGGCCCATCGGGATCACGCAGACCGGGCAGCCGGGGCCGTGCACGAGGTTCACCTCGGACGGCAGGTGATCCTCCAGGCCGTGCTTGTAGATGGTGTGGGTGTGCCCGCCGCACACCTCCATGAACGTGTACCGCCGGCCCGGCCGGCAACGCTCGGCGATCCGCCCGGCCAGCGCCCGCGCCCGGCCCGCGTCGCGGTACTCATCGACGAACCGCATCGCTCTCCCCCATGGTCGTCCCGGCTACACGATGTCCGAGCCGCGCAGCGCGTCCAGCTCGTCCTCGTACGGTTGCCCCAGCCCCTGCAGGTAGTCGAGCACCGCCTGCGCCTCCTGCTCGGAGATCTTCGACAGGGCGAACCCGACGTGCACGAGCACCCAGTCGCCGGGCCGCAGCCCCTCGTCGGCGAGCAGGCCCACGTTGACGCGGCGGCGCACGCCGCTCACGTCGACGACGGCGAGGTCCTCGTGCTCCTGGCCGAACTCGACCAGCTCACCCGGGATGCCGAGACACATCGGCCGCCTCCTCGCCGAACGTGACCGACTCCAGGACCAGCTCGTCACCGCCGGTGAGATCCACGCCCTCGTCGCCGCAGAGCGGGCAGGCCGCCAGCGGATCGACCGACTCGGTACGGCAGCCGCACGCGCGGCAGCCGACCGTCATCGGCGTGATGATCAGCTCGACCACGGCGTCCTGGACGGTGCTGCCGGCCGCGGCCAGCGTGAACGCCTGCCCGAAGGCGTCGTCCACGACGGCGTGGCGGGCGCCTACCCGCACCCGCGCGGACGTGACCCGCCTGCCCGCCGCCCGCTGCTCGATCAGCTCGACCAGGCCCTCGCACATCCCGATCTCGTGCATGCCGCCCTACATTCGTTTGATCTTCATGTACCGGTGGATCTCCGGCCACTGGTGGACGACGACCGCCACCAGCCCGCCGAGCGCGACCAGCTTCACCAGGCGCTTCTTCCACATCTCACATCACCTCACCGTGGGAGCGGATCGCGGGAACCCGGCCCGGCGTTTTCCGCAATCATTTCCATAACCAGGGACTTCACGAGGCCGGCCGCCGCCTCGACCATCGCGCGCACCGGCTCGCTGAGCTCGAACAGCGCCTCCTCGACGGTCACCGGCTCGCAGCAGACGACCCGCACCCGGGCCGGCAGGCGGCCCATCCGCCGGGCCAGCCGCAGCACGCTCACCGGATCCATGCCGTGTCCTTCCAAGGGCCCTTCCAGGGAGCCATCCGGGGACGGGCCGCCGGGGAGGTCGGGTTCGAGCACAGTGAGCGTGCCGGGGGCGTGGCCGCGCGGCGCGGCGTCGACGAAGATCACCCCCGCGTACGCGCGCTGCAGCGCGTAGGCCAGATCCATGCCGCGGATGCCGAAGTCGACGACGTCCGCGCCCGCCACCGGGGGCCCGGCCGCCAGGTGGCGGGCCACCTCCACGCCGAAGCCGTCGTCGCCGAGGAAGACGTTGCCGATGCCGGCGACCAGGACCCGGGCGCCGCCGGGCCGCTCCTCGTGCTCGCCCAGCGGCTCGATCTCCTCGGCGGAGTAGAAGAACCGGTGCCCGGGCATCCGCGCCTCGCCCAGGTCGCGTCCGGGATCGTCGGCGAGCGTGACCGCGACGTGCAGCGCGCCCTCGTCGTCCTGCTCGACGCTCTCCACCACGGCCACCTGGCCCCCGAGGACGAGGTCGAAGACATCCGTCCGGTTGCGCGGCCGCAGCCGGACCAGGCTGCCCGGGCCGACCACCGTCCCGTCCACGACCACCTCACCGGGGCCGCGCCCGGCCATCCGCGTCCAGAAGTCGTTCATGCCCGTGGCTCCGTCCTGCGCATGAGGCCGTGCAGACGCATCAGGTCCTCGGGGGCGAGCGAGGTGCAGCGGTCGAGGATCGCACGGGCGCGCGGGTCGCCGTCGCGGATCTCCTGCCGCTCCCCGTCGCTGAGCGCCAGCACGCTCAGCGTGAGCAGCTGGTCGATCTCGGTGTTGTCGAACAGGTCGCCGGGGCTCTCGGGCGCGATCTCCGGGTGGTCGTACAGGATGATCGGCGAGGCCAGGACCGTGTGACGGTCGCCGGACGGCCCCGCGAGCACCGGCCAGGCGCCCTCGTTGCGGCAGGCGGCGGCGTGCTCGCGCAGCTCCGGCGGCGGATCCGTGAGCGAGACGAACCGGGCCCGCGGCGCGTGCAGCACGGTGTGCGCGGACACCAGCGTGCGGCGCAGCGCGTCGGCGCGGCTGCCGGGATCGCAGGGCGTGGTGTTGACCACCTCGACGGAGAGCACGTACAGATCGGGCCGCAGCCGCCGCGCGCTCACCTCGATCCGGCCGCGCAGCGCCTCCCAGCTGCGCACCACCATCCCCGCCCGCCCGCCACCACCGCTCAGCGGCCCGTCAAGAGGCTCGTCGCGGGCGTCGGGCGGCCCGTCGAGCGGCCCGTCGAGCGGCTCGGTGCGGCGGCCCGCCGGCAGGGCGATCTCCGTGACGGCCGGGCCGCGTGCCAGCCCGTCCACGACGAGGCCGGGCAGGGACAGCTCCCGCTCCCGCGCCTCCTCGCCGGGCGGGCGCCCGGGGCCGCCCTCGACCGGCTCGCGGGTGACGACGTGCAGGAACCGCAGGCACACGTCCACGGTGTCGCCGGGCTCCGCCTCCACGAGGCATTCGGTACGCATCAGCCAGCGGTCGCCCTCGTGGGCCCGGCCGTACGCCTCAGGGTGCACGCCGCCGATCGTCCAGCGGTGCCGGTTCTTCAGCGACGACTCGCGGTAGGGCCACAGCAGGTAGCCCTCGTACAGCACGGCCCGGGCGATCTGCCGGACCTGTTCCTCACGCGGGTCCTTGCGCGAATCCATGCGCGGGTCCATGCGGGGTCAGCCTCCGCTCGTTTCCAGCAGTGACCTGACCGTGTCGTCCCAGCCGAGCAGCGTGTGCCGCACCCGGTGGGCGTACAGGCGGTCGAACGTGTCGCGTTCCAGCCGGATCCAGGCCGTGCGCGGGAAGTGGCGGTCCATGAGGTCCTTCCACACCCGTACCGGCATGAGGTGCTCCGCCTCGCTGTCCCACGGCAGGCAGGCCGCCTGCAGGCGGTCGCCGTCGAGGTAGAAGACGGTGCCGGTGAACAGGAAGCGCAGCGGCACCTCACCGCCGGGCAGGCCGTGCAGGTAGGCGGCGGCGGCCACGTCGAAGTCGTAGGTGCACGCGACGGTGAGCGTCGCCTGGGCGCTGCCGGTGAAGGCGGGTACGTGGGTGACGGTGCTCGTCCACAGCAGGCTGGACAGGGTGTGCCCCCACGTCTCCGGCGGGCCGAACAACCCGCGGAGCCGGTCGCGCGCGTCCTCGTCGTAGTCGCGCGCGGCGGCCTCGATGCGCAGCTGCGTGGCCAGCGTGAGCGCGCGTACGGGAGCGTCGGCGTGCACGCGCAGCCGGAAGTCCAGGGCGGGCGCGGCGGCGGGTACGGCCGGCTCCACGCCGTGAACCTCGATCCGCACGGCCGGTGCTGTCGGTGGCATCGTGATCAGGCGGGTGACAGGTTGGGCATGTCGGGGTCGATCGGGTCGTGCTTGCGCGGATTGATGCCGGTCGAGCGCCGGGCCGTGGACCGGCCGTCGGGAAGGTGACCCTCCTGCTTGTCGTAGTTGCCGCGGCTGTTGCCCTCCTTCACGCCCTTGACGTGGGAGGCATCGTCGGGGCGCACGTCCGGGCGGCCCGTCCTGATCGGGTGTTTCTTGCTCATGCTGGGCTCCTGCTGTCGTCGGTGGCCGGTACGGTGACGGACCGGTCGTCGAGGTCGGTGAAGAAGGCGTCGAGGTGCGCGCGTACGTCCTGGCCGCCGCTCAGCCCGCGCCAGCGGGACCTGATCGTCCCGGCGAGCGCGTAGCAGTCGTCGAGCGGCACGATCCACGCGCCGCGGTCGCGGTCGACGAGGAGGGCCTCCACGTCCTGGCGCAGCCCGGCGAGCACCGGGTTGTCGCGGACGATCAGGTCCCAGGCCGCCTGGCCCGCGGATGCCCGCACCGCCCCCGCCGGGCTCGGGTAAAACGCGATGATCCCGCCGGAAGCCGAGTCGCGCACCAGGCACGCCATCCGCACAGGAACGCCGAGCCGCGCCCACACCGGGTCGGGAAGCACGAAGCCGCTCAGCCGCCGGCGCCGGTCCGGCACGAGGACGTGGTGGCCCCCCGACGCCGGCCCGCCGGCCGCCGCGTGGTCGAACAGCACCTGGCAGGCCCGGCACACACAGCGCAGCTCGCGCGACGGCAGCTCCAGCAGGTGGCGGTGCACGTCGGCAAGCGTCTCGCCGCACAGCTCGCACGCCTGCGTCCTGGGGCTGGGCCGCCGCTCGCGCGCCTGCGCGGCCAGCCGGCGCAGCAGGCCGGTCACGGCGCCCGCGGGCCGGTGCGCACGGCCAGGCTCTCGACCGGGATCAGCGGCGTGGCGTCGCGTTCGACCTCGATGTCGACGTGCTCGATCTCCGGGGCGGCGGCGCGTACGGCCTCCCGCAGGGCCGAGGTCGCCGCCTCGGCGGACGAGCGGCAGCCGCCCGGCCGTACGCGCAGGCGTACCAGGTCGTCCTCGACGGCGAGCAGTTCGGCGGCGCCGCCGACGGCCGCCTCCACGCGGGCCCGCACGTCCAGCGGATGCAGGTCGTGCAGCAGCAGGAGCGGCGCGACCGCCGTGTCGGCGGCCAGCCGCGCCGCCTGCTCGGCGTCGAGCACCGCCATGACGCTCGCCAGGCCCTCGCCGTACAGGTCGAGCAGCTCCTTGACCAGCTCGACCGCGTCGGGGCCGGCCTCGTCGAGCATGACCTCGATCCTCGCGATGCGATCGTCCATGCGCCCGCTCCTAACCGCCGAGGCTCGCGCCGAACGTGGGGGAGTGCATCTGCTTGAGCTCCTTGCCGCCGCCGAGGTACATGTGCACGCCGCACGGCAGGCACGGGTCGAAGCTGCGCACCGTACGCATGATGTCGATGCCCTTGAAGGAGTCGGGCCCGTTCTCCTCGAAGATCGGCAACCCCTGCACCGCGTCCTCGTACGGTCCCGGTGTGCCGTACATGTCGCGCGGGCTGGCGTTCCACGGCGTCGGCGGGTACGGATGGTAGTTGGCGATCTTGCCGTCGCGGATCACCATGTGGTGCGACAACACGCCGCGCACCGCCTCGTGGAAGCCGCAGCCGATCGCGTCGTCGGGCACGTCGAAGTCGGAGAACACCTGCGTGCGGCCGGCCCGCACCTCGCCCAGCGCCTGCTCCAGGAAGTGCACCGCCATCGCCGCGGCGTACGCGACGAAGTAGGCGCGGGCCCGGTTGCGCTCGATGGTGTTGGCCCAGCGCGGCACCTTCCACTCCAGCCGCATCTCCGGCAGGGAGCCGCTCTTGGGCAGGTTGATCTCCACGCTGCTGCCCGTGGCGCGCACCGTGCCGGTGTCGACCAGGCCCGCGAGCGCCGTCGACCACAACCGCGCCAGCGGGCCGCCGCCGGTGTCGAGCGCCAGGTGGTCGCCGGTGCGCCGGTCGTACCAGCGCGGGCTCATCACCCAGCTGTAGTTGCCGTGCTCCAGGTCGCGTTTCTGCGGCTTGGGCAGGGTCGTCTGGTTCCACGGGTGGCGCTGGTCCACCGGGTTGCCGAGCGGGTCGTGGGTGACGAACGTCTCCTCCGACTGCCAGTCGTCGTAGTAGGAGCTGCCCAGCAGGATCCGGATGCCGAGGTTGATGTCGACCAGGTTGGTGGTCAGCAGCTCGCCGTCCAGGACGATGCCCGGTGTGACGAACATGCGCCGGCCCCACTCGTTCATGTTCCGGTAGTCGTAGTCGACCGCCGCCGGATCCTGGAAGGAGCCCCAGCAGCCGAGCATCACCCGCCGGCGGCCGACCTCCTCGTAGCCGGGCAGCGCCTCGTAGAAGAAGTCGAACAGGTCGTCGTTCATCGGGACGGCCTTCTTGACGAAGTCGAGCACCCGCAGCAAGCGCACCAGGTAGTCGGTGAACACCTGGGGCGTCGCGACCGTGCCCACGCCGCCCGGGTAGAGCGTCGAGGGGTGCACGTGCCGGCCCTCCATCAGGCAGCACATCTCCCTGGTCACCCTGCTGACGTGCAGCGCCTCCTTGTAGACCTCCCCGCTGAACGGGTTGAAGGCGCGCATGATGTCGGCGATCGTCCGGAAGCCGTGCACCCCGGCGTTGGGAGCCTCCGCGGTCTCCGCCCGCCGCAGCAGGCCGGGGTTGGTCTCCTTGACCATCTGCTCGCAGTAGTCGACGAAGACCAGGTTGTCCTGGAAGAGGGTGTGGTCGAACATGTACTCGGCCGCTTCGCCCAGGTTGATGATCCACTCGGCCAGCGGCGGAGGCTTGACGCCGTACGCCATGTTCTGGGCGTAGATCGAGCAGACCGCGTGGTTGTCACCGCAGATGCCGCAGATCCGGCTCGTGATGAAGTGCGCGTCGCGCGGGTCCTTGCCCTTCATGAACACGCTGTAGCCGCGGAACAACGACGAGGTGCTCCTGCACTCGACGACCTCGCGGTTGTTGAAGTCGATCTTCGTGTAGATGCCCAGGTTGCCGATGATCCTCGTGATCGGGTCCCACGACATCTCCACCAGCTCGCGGGACTCTTCCGCGCGCTGCTTGGCGCCCGCTGTACGGGTTGTCACCTCGCCACTCTCCCTTTAGCCGTTTCCCCAGCGCGGGTCGTACCCGCTCGTCAGCCTGCGGCGGTTGTGACGCCACTTCGGTTCCTTGTTGGCCGTGTTGTTCGTGATCGAGCGCATCTTGCGGATCAGCGAGCCGTACGCGCCGCTGAACGCCGCCGACACCGATCCGCCGGGAGGTTCGTCCATGAACGGCATGAACTTGTCGGGGAAACCGGGCATGGTGCAGCCGATGCAGATGCCGCCCACGTTGGGGCAGCCGCCGACGCCGTCCATCCAGCCGCGCTTGGGGACGTTGCAGTTGACCACCGGTCCCCAGCAGCCGACGCGCACCAGGCACTTAGGAGAGTTGTAGTCGTGGGCGAAGTCGCCCTGCTCGTAGTAGCCGCCCCGGTCGCAGCCCTCGTGCACGGTCTTGCCGAACAACCAGGTGGGCCTGAGCAGGTCGTCGAGCGGGATGGTGGGGGCCATGCCCGCCGCCTGGTAGAGCAGCCAGGTCAGCGTCTCCATGAAGTTGTCGGGCTGCACGGGGCAGCCGGGCACGTTGACGATGGGCAGGCCGCCGGCCGAGCGGAAGTCCTTGCCGAGGTAGTCGGCCAGCCCCATGCAGCCGGTCGGGTTGCCGGCCATGGCGTGGATGCCGCCGTAGGTGGCGCAGGTGCCGATGGCGACGACGGCCCAGGCCTTGGGGGCCAGCCGGTCGATCCACTCGTTCACCGTGATGGGCTCACCGGTGGCCGGGTCGTTGCCCATGGACGTCCAGTAGCCGTCGCCGTTGATCCTCTCGTTGGGGATCGACCCCTCGACCACGAGGATGAACGGGCCCAGCTCGTCGTGGTGTGCCTGGTGGAAGGCGGCCATGAAGGCGTCGCCCACCTCCGTCGCGAGGACCTTGTTGTGCAGGTGCACCTTGGGCAGCCCCGGCACGAGCCCGAGCAGCACGTCCTCCAGGCTCGGCAGCGACGCGGCGGTGACCGAGACGGTGTCGCCGTCGCAGCTCATGCCCTCCGAGGTCCACAGGATGTGAAGCTCGTCCAGTCCTGTCGGCGTCTGGGTGGTCGTCATGGCCCAAGCCCCTTTCGTGGCCGGATGCAGAGTTCGGGTCCGGTGTCGTGATGTGCCCGGACGGTTGCTCTACGTAGCGGACATACCGCCCCTGTCCCCGGACGAAACCTCGCCGACCTGCGCGGATGCGGAACCCGCCCCGCTAGCGGAGCCGGTCGCGGGCGGCGGCGACGGCCGCCTGGCCGAGGCTGATGCCGCCGTCGCCGGCCGGAACGCCCGCGTGCGTGAGCACCCTGAACCCGTCGCACTCAAGCCGCTCGACCGTGCGCCCGGCCAGCAGCACGTTCTGGAACACGCCTCCGGACAGCGCCACCGTGCTCAGCCCCGTCTCCTCGCGCAGCGTGCGGCAGCAGCGCACGACGAGGTCGCACACGCCGTTGTGGAAGCGGGCGGAGACCACCGCAGGTCCCGCGCCCCCGTCCAGGTCCTCCAGCGCGGCCCGCACCAGGTCCCTGCCTTCGACCACGAGCACGCCGTCGCGCCGCGCGACGCCCGCCGGGTACGCGCCGCGTTCCGCGAGGTCGGCGACCTGCTCCAGCTCGATCGCGGCCTGCCCCTCGTACGTGATCGTGTCGCGTACGCCGGTCAGCGCCGCCACCGCGTCGAACAGGCGTCCGGCGCTGGAGGTCAGCGGCGCGGCCGGCCCGCCCCGCCTGGCCAGCGCCGTCACGCTCTCCCACCGGGCGCCCGCGCGCCGTGCCACGGCGGTCGCGCCCGCCGCGTCGTCGTCCAAAGGGGCCAGGCCGGCCAGGTAGGCGGCGGCCATCCGCCACGGCTGCCTGACGGCCGTCTCGCCGCCCGGCATCGGGACGGGCGCCAGATGCCCGGCCCGCTCGTACGAGACCAGGTCGGCCAGGAGGAACTCGCCGCCCCACAACGTGCCGTCGTCGCCGTGGCCGAGACCGTCGAACGCCACGCCGATCACCCGGCCGTGCTCGCCGTTGTCGGCCAGGCAGGAGGCGATGTGCGCGTGATGGTGCTGCACCCCCACAAGGTCCACGTCCGGCAGGCCGAGGGCGTACCGGGTGGACGGGTAGTCGGGGTGCAGGTCGTGCGCGACCACCTCGGGACGCACGCCGAGCAGCGCGCGGAAGTGCTCGATCCCCGCCGTGTACGCCCGCAGGGCCTCGTGGCCTCCCAGGTCGCCGACGTGCGGGGAGACGAACGCGTGCCGCCCCCGCGTCAGGCAGAACGTGCTCTTCAGCGCGGCGCCGCAGCCGAGGACCGGCCGGGGCGCCTCCCACGCCAGCGTGAACGGGGCAGGGGCGTGGCCGCGCGAGCGCCGCAGGAGCGTGCCCCCGCCCCGGAACACCCGCGCCACCGAGTCGTCGGCCCGCAGGTGGATGGGCCGGTCATGGGTCAGGAACGCGTCCGCCAGGCCGCCGAGCCGGTCGAGGGCGGCGCGGTCGTCGTACTCGATCGGCTCGCCGGCGAGGTTCGCGCTCGTCAGCACGAGCGGCGCGCCCGCCTCGGCGAGCAGCAGGTGGTGCAGCGGCGTGTACGCCAGCATCAGCCCGAGGTGCGCCCGCCCCGGCGCGACCGGGCCCGCAACTCCCTGGCCGGCACCCTCACCGGTGCGGCGCGGCAGCAGCACGATGGGGCGCTCCCCGCCGGTCAGGAGCGCCTGCGCCGCCGCGTCCACCTCGCACAACCGCCGCGCCTGCGCCAGGCCGGCCACCATGACCGCGAACGGCTTGTCCGCCCGCCGTTTGCGGCGGCGCAATTCGGCGGCGGCCCGCTCGTCGGAGGCCACGACCGCCAGGTGGTAGCCGCCGAGGCCCTTCACCGCCAGCACCCCGCCTTCACGCAGCACACCCGCGGCGCCGGTCAGGGCGTCGTCGCCGCGGGCGATCGGGGCGCCCCGCGCGTCCACCAGTTCGAGCGCCGGGCCGCAGGCCGGGCAGCAGACGGGCTGGGCGTGAAAGCGCCGGTCGGCCGGGTCGTGGTACTCGGCCAGGCAGGCCTCGCACAGGGCGAAGCCCGCCATCGTGGTCAGCGGCCGGTCGTACGGCAGCGCGCGCGTGATCGTCAGCCGCGGCCCGCAGTTGACGCAGTTGACGAAGGGGTAGCGGTAGCGCCGGTCGGCCGGGTCGGCCAGCTCCGCCAGGCAGTCGGCGCACGTCGCGATGTCGGGCGAGACCAGCGTGCGCGGAGTTCCCGAGCGCTCGCTCGCCACGATCAGGAAGCGCCCGTCACCGGAGGCGGCCGCGCGGCGGCGTCCGGTGACGGTCACGCGCTCGATCGCGGCCAGCGGGGGAGCGTCGCGTTCGAGGCGCGTCAGGAACTCGGCGATCCGGTCGCGGTCGCCGTCCAGTTCGACGAAGACGCCGCGCGCGTCGTTGCCGACCCGGCCCGCCAGCCCCAGCCGGGTGGCCAGCCCGTGCACGAACGGCCGGAACCCCACCCCCTGCACCACGCCCTCGACGCGGACCCGCACTCCCATCGGGCCAGTGTGCACCGCGATCCGGCGCGAGCGGGGCCGCCTCGCCGGGACCCGGCACGCCCATGACCTGCCTCTGGACCGGGGGAGAGACGGCGGCGCACCGTGGGTAGGGACAGCGCGACGCCGGAGAGAGGTTGCGATGGCCGAGACATTCGATCAGGAGAGCCGGGTGGGGCCCGGCCGGTACCTGCCGATCGCCGAGCACGGCCTGATCGGCGACCTGCGCACCGTGGCGCTGGTGGGCACCGACGGCACCATCGACTGGTACTGCTGCCCGACCTTCGACTCGCCCAGCGTCTTCGGCGCGATCCTCGACGCCGGCAAAGGGGGAGCGTTCGAGCTGGGCGCACGTGTGCCCGCCACGACCAAGCAGTTCTACTTCCCCGACACCAACGTTTTGATCACCCGGTTCTTCACCGAGGGCGGGGTGGGCGAGATCCAGGATTTCATGCCGGTGACCGGTGACTCGGGCGAGGTCAGGCGCCACCGGCTGATACGGCGGGTGATCTGCGTACGGGGGTCGATCCCGTTCCACGCGCGGGTGGCGCCCCGGTTCGGGTACGGCGCGCAGCCGCACCGCGTACGCCGGCACGACGGGATGGTGGTGTTCGAGTCGGAGGACCTGTCGCTCGCGCTGACCGCCACGGTGCCGGTCGCGTGCGACGACCGGGACGCCACGGCGGCCTTCACCCTCGACGAGGGCGAGTCGGAGGTGTTCGCGCTCGACCAGGTCGGCGGCGACGTGGTGCCGCGCGCGTGCGCGTACACCGAGGCCGAGGACGAGTTCGCCGCCACCGTGGCGTTCTGGCGGCGGTGGTTGTCCGCCTCCCGCTACCGCGGCCGGTGGCGGGAGATGGTGCATCGCTCCGCGCTGACCCTCAAGCTGCTCACGTACGCGCCGACGGGAGCGCTCGTCGCCGCGCCGACGACGAGCCTGCCCGAGCAGATCGGCGGCGAGCGCAACTGGGACTACCGCTACCTGTGGGTGCGCGACGCCGCCTTCGCCGTCTACGCCCTGCTCCGGCTGGGATTCACCGGTGAGGCCGAGGCGTTCATGAACTTCCTGACCCGGCGCGTCACCCGGTGCGCCGACGGCCCCTCAGGGCCGCTCCAGATCATGTACGGCATCGACGGCCGCACCGAGTTGCCGGAACACGTGCTCGGCCACCTGGAAGGGCACCGGGGCTCGGCACCCGTACGGGTCGGCAACGCCGCCGCCGGCCAGCTCCAGCTCGACATCTACGGAGCGCTCATCGACTCCATCTACCTCTACGACAAGTGGGGGCAGCCCGTCTCCAGCGACCACTGGGACGAGGTGTGCGGCCTGGTGGACTGGGTCTGCGACCACTGGGACCAGCCCGACGAGGGCGTCTGGGAGACCCGCGGCGGGCGCAGGAACTTCCTTTACTCGCGGCTGATGTGCTGGGTGGCGATCGAGCGCGCCATGCGGATGGCCAACCGGCGCGGCCTGCCCGCCGACATCCCGCGCTGGCGGCACGCCCGCGACACGATCTACCGCACGCTCATGCGCCGCGGCTGGTCCGAGCAGCGCAAGGCCTTCGTGCAGTACGAGGACGGCGACGTGCTCGACGCCGCGGTGCTGATGATGCCGCTGGTGAAGTTCGTCTCGCCCACCGACCCGAAGTGGCTGGCCACCCTCGACGCGCTCACGGCCGAGCTGGTGTCCGACTCGCTGGTCTACCGCTACGACCCCAAGGCGAGCCCGGACGGCCTGCGCGGAGAGGAGGGCACGTTCTCCATCTGCTCGTTCTGGTACGTCGAGGCGCTCGTGCGCGCGGGCCGCGTGGAGGAGGGCCGGCTGGCGTTCGAGAAGATGCTGACCTACGCCAACCACGTGGGCCTGTACGCCGAGGAGATCAGCCGCAGCGGCGAGCAGCAGGGCAACTTCCCGCAGGCCTTCACCCACCTGGCGCTGATCAGCGCCGCGTTCAACCTCGACCGCGCGCTCGGCTGAGGCTCCTACCCTCCGGGCAGGTGCGTGCGCAGCACGTCGGCGAGCGGTTCGCGCCGCTCGCCCGCGTCGAGCGCGTGCCGGTGTCGCGCATGAACGCGGTGCGGCGCAGGAACGTGCGCTCCACCACGTCGCGGTCGAAGTGCTCGCCGCGCGTCACTGATCCACTCCATGTGCTCTCCTTCTAGGACGGCGCGGGCCCCGTGCTGTCGCGGATGAGCAGCCGGGGCTGGAAGCGCACGTTGTAGCCGCCGCTCTCGCCGTTCATCAGCGCCCACAGCCGCTCCCACGCCTGCCGGCCCAGCTCGTTCTTCGGGATGGACACCGTGGTCAGCGGGGGAGTGGTGTAGCGGGCGAACGGGATGCCGTCGAACCCGGTGACGGACACGTCGCCCGGCACCCGTACACCCAGCTCGTGCAGGCCCGTGAGAGCCCCGGAGGCCACCATGTCGTTGAAGGCCACCACCGCGCTCGCGCCGCTCTCCAGCACCGGGCGGGCCGCGGCGTGGCCGTCGTCGAACATCGAGCCGCACGGCAGCTCCGTCAGCGTGAACCCCGGGGCGCCGGCCGCGGCGGCGCGCAGCGCGGCGAGCCGTGACGCGTGCGAGGAGCTGGCGGGCGGGCCGCTCAGGTAGGCCAGGTGGCGGTGGCCGAGGCCGGTGAGGTGGGCGACGAGCTCGTTGATGCCCGCGTCGTTGTCGACCGACAACGACGGGGCCGCCAGGCCGGGGACCTCGCGGTAGACGAGCACGAAGGGAGCCAGGCGGTCGCTGAGCTCGCGCAGCCGCTCGTCGGGGGCGCGGGGCGAGGCCAGCACGAGCCCGTCGGAGTTGCGCCGCGCCTCGAGCGCGAGGATCGTCTCCTCCTCGGCGTCCTCGTCGGACTCGGCCACCAGCAACTGGCGCCCGGCCTTGCCCGCGGCCTGGCTCAGCCCGCGCAGGACGCCCTGGAACAGCGGGTTGGACAGGTCGGGGACGACGAGCGAGATGGTGCCCGTGCGGCCGAGCGCGAGGCTGCGGGCGGCGACGCTGGGCTCGTAGTCGAGCGCCTGCGCGGCCGCGCGCACGCGGGCGGCGAGCTCCGGCTTGACGGTGGTGGAGCCGTTCATCACCCGCGACACGGTGGCGCGGGAGACGCCGGCGGCCTCGGCGACGCGGCTGATGGTCGCCGCGCCCGCGGGCCGCGGCCCGCGCCTGCCCCCCGACCCGGCGGAGGACGACGGCTCGTCCCGATCCTCTGCGCGCTCTCCGGTGCCTGCCCTCATCCGCTCCCCCTGCATGCTTCGGCGTTTCTCACCCGCATGCATTAAATCGCCGGGCCGTGACGAGCGCGCCCGCGGCCGGGCGCGCTCGAAAGATACCGGTTTCTCGAATGGCCTGCAACCGTTTGCCGGTACGGCGGGCAAGAAAGCCCAGCCCAGCATCACCGCAGCTCAGTGCTTGGCTCATCGAGCGTTGACACCCCTCCCAGGCTCTGTTAGAAACTGGTTACTCACTGGCCGGAGGGCACCTTTGCCCCGGTCGCCCCGACACGCGCCCCCCGCGCGATCGGCAAAGGGTGGTCTATGAGCAAGCGTCCGACCCCGGCCATCACCTCGCCCGAGCGAGAGCCCCCTTCCGCGCGCGGAAGACGGCGGCGACGGCGGTCCTCGCCGAGCGGCCCCGCGCGCGACCGCATCGGCTATCTCTTCCTGACGCCGTGGTTCGTCGGCATGGCGCTGTTCACCGTCGGGCCGATCCTGGCCTCCCTCTACCTGTCGTTCACCGAATACACCCTGCTCAAGCCGCCCGAGTGGCTGGGGCTGGACAACTACCGGCAGATGCTGGCCGACCCGCGGCTGCACAAGTCGCTCGGGGTCACGTTCGTCTACGTGTTCGTGTCGGTGCCCATCCAGCTGGTCCTGGCGCTGGCGCTGGCGCTGCTCCTCAACCGGGGCGTGCGCGGGCTGAGCTTCTACCGCTCGGTCTACTACCTGCCGTCGCTGCTCGCGGGCAGCGTGTCCGTCGCGATTCTGTGGCGGCAGATCTTCGGCAAGGACGGCCTGGTCAACCAGTTACTGGCGACGGCCGGCATCGAGGGCGTCAGCTGGGTCGCCCACCCCGACTTCGCCCTGGGCACGCTCATCGTCCTCAACGCCTGGACCTTCGGCGCGCCGATGGTGATCTTCCTGGCCGGGCTGCGCCAGATCCCGCACTCCTACTACGAGGCGGCGGAGGTCGACGGCGCAGGCCCGGCGTCGAGGTTCTTCCGCATCACGCTCCCGCTGCTGACGCCGATCATCTTCTTCAACCTCGTGCTGCAGCTGATCGGCGCCTTCCAGAGCTTCACCCAGGCGTTCGTGATCAGTGGCGGGCGCGGCGGGCCGTCCGACGCCACCCTGCTCTACACCCTCTATCTGTACGAGCGCGGCTTCGGCTCCTTCGACATGGGCTACGCCTCCGCGATGGCGTGGGTGCTGCTGGCCATCATCGCCGTCCTGACCGGGCTCAACTTCCTCTTCGCCAAGCGGTGGGTGTTCTATGGCAACTGAGCTGAGGTCCTCGCGCCGCCGCCGGTCCTGGCGGTTGCCGAAGCACGTGCTGCTCATCGGCTTCGGGCTGGTGATGCTCTATCCGCTGCTGTGGATGGTGTCGAGCTCCGTCAAGCCCACCGAGACCATCTTCCGTGACCCCTCGATCTGGCCGACCGAGCTCGACCTCGGCAACTACGTCGAGGGCTGGCAGGCGCTGAGCCACCCGTTCCACTATTACCTGTGGAACTCCGCGGTGATCGCGATCCTCGCGGTGGCCGGCAACCTGCTGTCGTGCTCGCTGGCGGCCTACGCCTTCGCCCGGCTGAAGTTCCGGGGCCGCAACCTGTTCTTCGCCGCGATGCTGGCGACGCTGATGCTGCCCATCCACGTGCTGATCGTCCCGCAGTACGTGCTGTTCTCCCAGCTCGACTGGATCAACACCAACCTGCCGCTGGTGGTGCCGAAGTTCCTGGCGCACGACGCGTTCTTCATCTTCCTGATGGTGCAGTTCATCCGCGGCCTGCCCAGCGAGCTCGACGAGGCGGCCCGCATCGACGGCTGCGGCCACATCAGGATCTACTGGCGGATCATCATCCCGCTGTCGGTCCCCGCGCTGGCGACCTCGGCGCTGTTCACGTTCATCTGGACCTGGAACGACTTCTTCAGCCAGCTCATCTTCCTGACCGATCCCGAGTTGTGGACGATGCCGGTGGCGTTGCGGTCGTTCATGGACGGCCAGGGCGAGACGGCCTGGGGCGAGCTGTTCGCCATGTCCATCGTCGGGCTGATGCCCATCTTCGGGTTCTTCCTCGCCGGTCAGCGTTACCTGACCCAGGGCATCGCGACCACGGGCTTCAAGTGATCCCGGGGCTATTGACACGTTTCTCATCAGGGAAAGGACAGGACCGATGTCACGAAGGTCCACAAGGCTCGCGGCGCTCTGCCTGGCCGGCGTCATGCTGGCGGCCTCCGCCTGCGGCGGCGGGTCGTCCGGAAGTGAGGACGGCACCGTCGAGCTGCGCTTCGGCTGGTGGGGCAACAACGACCGCGCCGACGCCACCCAGAAGGTCATCGACGCCTTCCAGGCCAAGAACCCCGGCATCACGGTCAAGGGCTCGTACACCGACTTCAACTCCTACTTCGACCGGCTGGCCACCGAGGTGGCCGCCGGGCGCGCGCCCGACGTCATCACGCTCGGCGGCGCCTACCCGCGCGAGTACGGCGACCGCGGCGCCCTGCTCGACCTGTCCAAGGTGACCCTCAAGACGGACAAGATCGGCACGGCGGCGCTGGACAACGGCAAGTTCGGCGGCGTCCAGTACGGCGTGCCGAGCGGCGTCAACGCCATCGCCACCGTCATCAACCCCGCCGTGTTCGACAAGGCGGGCGTGGAGGTGCCCGACGGCGACACCTGGACCTGGGACGACTTCAAGCGCATCGCCAAGGAGCTGTCCGGCAAGCTGCCCAAGGGCACGTTCGCGCTGGCCGACCCCACCAGGACCGACATGCTGGACGCGTACTCCCGCCAGCGCGGCGAGGCGCTCTACACCGCCGACGGCAAGGTGGCCATCAGTGCCAAGACGCTGGTGGACTGGTGGACGATGACACTCGAACTGCGTGACGCCGGAGCGACCCCGCCCGCCTCGCAGACGGCCGAGCTCATCACCCAGCCCGCCCCCGAGCAGTCGCTGATGGGCCGCGGCCTCGCGGCGATGCAGTTCGACTGGAGCAACCAGCTCACCGCGCTGACCAAGGCCGCCGGCACGCCGCTCAAACTCATCCGGGTGCCCGGCGAGAGCGCGGCCACCCAGCCCGGCATGTGGCTCCAGGCGTCGCAGATCTACAGCATCAACGCCAGGAGCGAGCACCCCGAGGAGGCGGCCAAGTTCGTGGACTTCCTGGTGAACAGCACCGACGCCGGCAAGATCATCCTCGCCGACCGCGGCATCCCGGCCAACTCCGACGTGCGCGAGGGCATCGCGAGCGTCCTCGGCGAGGAGGAGAAGGCGCAGGCCGACTTCATCGACGATCTGACGCCCAAGGCGGGACCGCCGCTGGTGATCGGGCCCGCGGGCTCCACCGACACACCCAAGATCCTCGACCGGGTCAACGCCGAGGTGCTGTTCGACCGGCAGAAGCCGGCCGAGGCGGCGGCCGACTTCATCCAGCAGGTCGGGACGGCGATCCAGCAGTGACAGCAGCTGGGATCGACCGCCGTGCGCTCGTCGGCCGGCACGCGGTCGAGGTGACGCGGATCGTGCCGGAGTCGCCGCTGTCGGTGGGCAACGGCGAGTTCTGCTGCACGGTCGACGTCACCGGGTTGCAGACCTTCCCGGACGCCTACCCGGTCGAGGACCGCACCGCCGCGGCGCCGGGGACGCTGCTGGCCACCATGTCCGCGTGGGGCTGGCACAGCGTTCCCGGCTCGTACGAGCTGTCGGAGACGACCCGCACGTACGACACGCCGCGCGGTCCCGTGCCGTACGTGGACATGGCCGGCGAGCTCGGCGCCTCCGGCGAGTCGCCCGCCTCGGCCGCCGAGGGGTGGCTGCGGGCCAACCCGCACCGGCTGGACCTCGCCCGGATCGGGTTCGCCACGCCAGGCGGCCCGCCGCCGGCCCCCGGCGACGTCACCGGGATCCGCCAGCGGCTCGACCTGTGGACCGGCGTCATCACCAGCCGCTACCTGCTGCGCGGCACGCCGGTCCAGGTCACCACCGCCTGCCATCCCGAGCGCGACGTGCTCGCCGTGCGCGTCGAGTCGCCGCTGCTGGCGGGCGGTTCCCCGGGCGGTCTCGCGGTGCGGCTGGCGTTCCCGTACGGGTCGCAGGCATGGGGGAACGCGGCCGACTGGTCGCGCCCCGGCGCGCACACCTCGACGCTGCGCCCCGCACCGGGCGGGTGCACGGTCGAGCGGGTCCTCGACGGCACCGCGTACGACGTGGTGGTGGCCATGACCGGCGGCGGCCGGGCCGCGCAGGGCGGGCCGCACGAGGTGCTGCTCACCTTCACCGAGCCGGCCGCCGAACTGGTGGTCGCGCTCACTCCTGCCGGTACACCCCCTGGCACTCGCGCCGGCGTCGGCGGCGGGCTTCCCGGTTTCGGCGAGGTCGTCGCGGCCTCCGGCCGTCACTGGGCGCGCTTCTGGAGCACGGGCGGCGCGGTGGACCTGTCCCGCGCCGACGACGCGCGGGCTCCCGAGCTGGAACGCCGCGTCGTGTTGTCGCAGTACCTCACCGCCGTCCACTGCGCGGGCTCCACCCCTCCGGCCGAGACCGGGCTGATGGCCAACAGCTGGCGGGGCCGCTTCCACCTGGAGATGCACTGGTGGCACGCGGCCCACTTCCCTCTGTGGGGGCGGGCGGGCCTGCTCGAACGCAGCCTCGGCTGGTACGCCTCCATCCTGCCGCGCGCCCGTGAGACGGCCAGGGCGCAGGGCCTCCCGGGAGCCCGCTGGCCCAAGCAGGTGGGCCCCGACGGGCGCGAGAGCCCCAGCCCGATCGGGCCGTTCCTGCTCTGGCAGCAGCCGCACCCGATCTTCCTGGCCGAGCTGGTACGCCGCGCCCGCGGTCCCCAGGCGCTGGCCGAGTACGCCGACGTCGTCTTCGGCACGGCCACGTTCATGGCCGCCTTCGCGGCCAAGGGGCCAGGCGGGCACGGTCTGGGGCCGCCCCTGGTCCCGGCCCAGGAGTCGTACGCCGACGTGCGGGCGAGCGCCGCAGACCCGACGTTCGAGCTCGCGTACTGGTCGTGGGCGCTGGAGGTGGCCCAGCGCTGGCGGCGGCTGCTGGGCCTGGCGCCCGAGCCGATGTGGGCGCAGGTCGCCACGGGCATGGCCCGCCCGCTTGTGCGCGACGGGATCTACGCCGCGATGGGCACCCCGCCGTACACCGTGCGGGACGACCACCCGTCCATGCTGTACGCCCTGGGCTTCGTCCCGCCCACCCGGCTCATCGACCCGGAGACCATGCGCGCGACACTGCGCGACGTGCTCGCGACCTGGGACTGGGAGAGCACGTGGGGCTGGGACTACCCGGCCATCGCCATGACCGCGACCCGGCTCGGCGAGCCGCGCACGGCCGTGGACACCCTGCTGATGCCCGTGGCCAAGAACACCCACCTGCCGAACGGCCACAACCGGCAGACCGCGTCCCTGCCCGTCTACCTGCCGGGCAACGGCGGCCTGCTGGCGGCGGTCGCCCTCATGGCCAAGGGCTGGGACGGCGGCCCGCCCACCCCCGGC